>DASYCD010000406.1:0-13294 GCA_036500405.1 Bryobacteraceae bacterium | reverse complement strand
CTGACGCGCAGGGCGAGCATGGGATCGATCCGCGATGCCCGCCGGGCCGGCAAATAGCTCGCCGCAAACGCAACGGAGGCGAGAATCGCGAGTACGGCGATGAATGTCACCGGATCAGTCGCGGTGACTCCGAACAACTGGCCGGTCAGCGCTTTGGTCGCCATCCAGCAGCAGGCAGTACCGAATACCATTCCGACCCCCGCGAGCCCGAGCGTGTCAAGAATGATGGCCCCCTGCAGGCGTTGCGCCGACGCGCCGAGGGCCATGCGAATTCCGATATCCTGCGTGCGGCGATTCACCGAATAAGAAATGACGCCGTAGATTCCGAGCGAAACCAGAATCAGCGCAAACACCCCAAAGCCGCCGAGGAGTTCGGCGACGAAGCGGCGCGGCGAAACCGACTGATCGACAATCTCCTGCATGGTACGCAGTTCACTCGTATTGAGCGATGGATCGAGCGGCGTCAGCGCGGAACGAATTGTGGACGCCATTGCGGCGGGAGTGAGACGGGCGCGAACCACGAGATTGACCGAGCCGTAATCATTGGTCTGACGCATGGGGAGGTAAAACTCGAGACCGGATGCTTCCTCGGCGGAGACGTGGTGAACGTCGCGTACGACCCCAACTACCTGACGGGCGACATCGGCGATCAGAAAGCGGCCAATTGCGCTTTGGCCTGGCCACAGAGCGCGGGCGCAGGATTCGTTGATCAAAATCACCGGCTTCGCAGTCGAGTTATCCGTCGGCGAAAGGTCTCTGCCCTCGCGGAGAGAGATGCCCATCGCCGGGAGATAGCCGTCCGAGACGACATGAACATAAGCATCCGGCGGCGGATGGCTGGCCGTGTAGACTTCACCCTGCGCGCTGACCGTCCAGCTTCGGTTGTGCCCCAGCGGTAAGCCATCGGTGAGGCCAGCGGCTTTCACGCCGGGGATCTCGCCGACGCGCCGGAAAACCTCATCGAAGTAGGTATTGCGGAGGAGCGGGGTGTTGTACTGGCGGTTCGGATCGACGCGGAGCGTAACGGTGTTTTCGGGGCGGAAGCCGAGGTCGGTATCGAGCACGAGCAGGAAGCTGCGAATCAACAGACCCGCTCCCACCAGCAGGACGCAGGCAAAGCCGACTTCAGAAACAACGAGGGCGCCGCGGATCCAGCGCTGGCGCGAGCTTTCTCCGGTGGAGCGAGTATTTTCTTTGAGCGAATCGTGCACGGCGGCGGCGGGCGCTTCGATCGCGGGAACGAAACCGAACAGCAGGCCCGTGAGTACGGCGGCCAGCACCGTGAAGCCCAGCACCCATCCATCCACGTGAACTCCTGCGCGCAACGGAAGATTGAGAGTATCGAGATTCGCGAGAAGGTGAGTTCCGCCGATCGCAAGCACGAGACCCAACAATGCGGCGATGCAGGAGAGGATCACGCTTTCGGTCAGCATTTGGCGAATGAGTCTGGCGCGGCCCGCGCCCACTGCGACGCGAACCGCGATTTCCTTTTGGCGAGTGGCGGCACGAGCGAGTTGCAGGTTGGAGAGATTCACGCAGACGATCAGCATCACCGCGCAGACGGCGCCGAACAGGATGAACAAGCCGGACCGCAGACGGCCGCTCACGTGGTTGCTGAGTGACGCGTAGGCCAGCCCGAGCCCCGGCCGGTTCCACTTCCGCGCCATCGGTCCTACCAGGATATTTCCCTCCGCCTGCGCCTGAGACAGCGTGATGCCTGGCTTGAGACGGCCAATCATAAGAAGTGTGTTGCCCATGCGATTCAAACCGGCCGTGAGGGGGAGCGGCGAGAAGAGATCGATGCTGGAACCTGGCGCAAAGATCGAGGCAAAGTCAAACGAGTCAGGGAGGACGCCGATGACGGTTTGCGATTGATCGTTCAATACGATCTTGCGGCCGATGATGGCGGGGTCTGAGGAGAAGCGGCTATGCCAGAGAGCAGCCGAGATGATGATGACCGGTTCCCCGCCCTGGGATTCGCGCACGGTGAACGCTCTGCCCAATAGTGGACGGACGCCGAGAACGTTGAAGAAATTGTGCGTCACCGGGACGCCCGTCAGGCGCTCGGAGACGCCACCGCCGGTGAGGCGCTGGCCGCCTGTTGAATAAAACGCAAAGTACGCGGCGATATCGGAGAAGGCATGTGTCTCGTTTCGCAGATCGGTGAATGGACCCACGGGGACCGTAAGACCGGAAAGGTCGGTTTGATCGCCGTTGTTGGAGATCCAGACGAGGCTGGCGGGGTTTCGGAACGGGAGCGGACGGATGAGCATTGCGTCGACGAGGCTGAACACGGTGGCGCTGGCGCCGATGCCGAGACCGACGATGAGGATGGCGAATGTGGTGAAGCCGGCGTCGCGGCGGAGGGTGCGGAAGGTGTAGCGGAGATCCTGGAGAAAGGTATCGATCAGCGGGAAACCGCGGGTGTCGCGGTGGGCTTCGCGGAGTTGCGTCACGCCGCCGAGTTCGAGATGCGCGGTGCGGAGAGCTTCGGCGGGATCTATGCCGCGCTGAATTTTGTCCTGGATGAGGAGATCGAGATGGGTTTTGATTTCGTCGTTCAGATCGCGGTCGAAGTCTTTGGACTGGAAGAGGGCGGCCACCCGCGAAAAGAAGTATCGAAGTCCGGTGGGCATTGTTAGCTCGCGCTCCCCATGCTGAGCAGCTTCCCGATCAGGCCGGCGATGCGCTCCCAGTTTGCTGCTTCAGCCGCGAGCTGCTTTTTTCCCGTTTTTGAGATCTCGTAGAAACGAGCGCGGCGGTTGTTTTCGGATGTACCCCACTCGGAAAGAATCCATCCTTTCTGCATCAGCCGGACGAGGCAGAGATAGATGGTGCCCTGGTTGATCAGGAGGGTATCTTCACTGAGTTGCTCGATCCGGCGGGCGATGCCGTAGCCGTGCAACGGTCCCATGGCATCCAGAGTTTTGAGGACCATGAGGTCGAGAGTGCCCTGCAGAATGTCGGATTTGGTTTCGGCCATGCGCGCTCCTGTGGGTTGTTAAGAGGAGAATGGCATGATTCCTGTGGGATGTCAAGATGAGCGTCAGGACGTGGACATTCGCCAGCAGAATCAATGGCTTGGCGTGATTCGCGGGGTTGTCATGTTATCCTGTGCAATCAGTTTTCCCCACTAATTCATATGATTCTCACCTGGACCAAGACCGACGAGGCGCCGGCGCTCGCGTCATATTCGCTGCTGGCTATTCTGCGAGCGTATCTCAAAGGAACCGGGGTGGAGATTGAAACCGCCGACATCTCGCTGGCGGGACGTATCGTCGCCGCTTTTGCCGACCGGCTTCGCCCGGAGCAGAGGATTCCCGATGAGTTGACGCGGCTCGGGGAACTCGCCAAAACGCCGGACGCCAACATTATCAAGCTGCCGAACATCAGCGCTTCGATTCCACAGCTTCGGGATGCGATTGCGGAACTGCAGGCGAAGGGCTACGACATTCCTGACTATCCGGATGCGCCCTCCACGGACGAGGAGCGCGCGGTGCAGGCGCGTTTTGCGGGAGTTTTGGGCTCGGCTGTGAATCCGGTATTGCGCGAGGGCAATTCCGACCGGCGCGCCGCTACGTCTGTGAAGGCGTTTGCGCGGAAGCATCCACATAAGATGATGAAGCCGTGGCCGGCGTCCGGCTCGGTGACGCGCGTTGCTCACATGAGCGATAAAGACTTCTTTGGCAGCGAAAAGTCCGTAACGGTGAGTGCCGCCACGGAAGCTCGTATTGAATTCGTCGACGCCGCCGGGGCGGTGAAAGTCCTGAAGCAGAAAGTGAAGCTGACGGCGGGCGAAGTGGTGGATTGCGCGGCGATGAATGTGGCGGCGCTACGGAAGTTCTATGTAGAGCAGTTCGCGGCCGCCAAAGGGGACAATGCGCTGCTCTCGCTCCATCTGAAGTGCACGATGATGAAGGTCTCGGACCCCATCATGTTCGGGCATTGCGTGTCGGAGTATTTTGCCGATGCCTTCGGAAAACATGCCGCCGCGCTTGCGGAGATCGGCGCCAACGTCAACAACGGGCTGGCCGACGTGTTGGGCAAACTCGACCGGCTTCCGGCGGCGAAAAAGGCTGAGGTCGAAGCCGACATTGCGGCTTGTTACGAGAAGCGCCCGGCGCTGGCGATGGTGGATTCGCGCGCGGGTAAGACGAACCTGCACATTCCGAGCGACGTGATCATCGATGCGTCGATGCCGGTTGTGGTTCGCGATGGCGGAAAAATGTGGAACAAGGAGGATGCGCTGCAGGACACCGTTGCGCTGATTCCGGACCGCTGCTACGCGACGATTTATCAGGAAGTGATCGAGGATTGCAAGCAGAACGGACAGCTCGATCCGGCGACGATGGGCAGCGTGTCGAACGTCGGGCTCATGGCGCAGAAGGCCGAGGAATATGGGTCGCACGATAAGACGTTCGTTGCGCCCGGCAACGGAACCATTCGCATTGTGGATGCCGGCGGCAAGACGCTGCTCGAACAGAGCGTGGAGGGCGGCGATATTTTCCGGGCGTGCCAGACCAAAGATGAGCCGATTCGGGACTGGGTGAAGCTTGCCGTAACGCGGGCGCGGGCGACTGGTACACCGGCGGTGTTCTGGCTCGATCCGGATCGCGGCCATGATGCGCAGATCATTCAGAAGGTGAAGACCTATCTGGCCGATCACGATATTTCTGGGCTGGAAATCAAGATCCTGAAGCCGGTGGAAGCGATGAAGTTCTCGCTGGCTCGAATTCGCCGCGGCGAGGACACCATCTCTGTCACAGGCAACGTGCTTCGCGATTACCTCACGGATTTGTTCCCGATTCTTGAGTTAGGGACAAGCGCGCGCATGCTTTCGATTGTGCCGCTGCTGCAGGGTGGGCAGTTGTTTGAAACCGGGGCCGGCGGGTCCGCGCCGAAGCACGTGCAGCAGTTGGTGAAAGAAGGGCATCTGCGGTGGGATTCGCTTGGCGAATACTGTGCGCTGGCGCCTTCGCTGGAGCTGATGGCGACCAATGGCGGCAATAAGCGGGCGGGTATTCTGGCGAAAACGCTGGACCAGGCGATTGGTCAGTATCTCGAAGATGCGCGGTATCCCTCGGCGAAGGTGAATGAGATCGACAACCGCGGCGCCACGTTTTATCTGGCGCAGGCGTGGGCGAAAGCGCTCGCTGCGCAGGATGAGGATGGGGATCTGAAGCGACGCTTCACTCCGGTAGCGGCCGCGATGGCGTCGGGTGAGGGCGCGATCACACAGGAGTTGCTGGCGGCGCAGGGTAAACCGGTGGACATCGGTGGGTATTATTTTCCGGACGATGAGAAATGTGCGGCGGCGATGCGGCCGAGCGCTACGCTGAACGCGATTATCGACGGAATGTAGCGGCTACTTTGCCGAGAGGCTGGCGCGGGCGGCCCGGACGATTTGCTTTGCTAACGTGCCGGACGCGGCTGTCGCGGTGAGGAAGCCGGACTGGGGGCCGTTCAGGTGCAGTTTCACTTCGGGCATGGCGGTGGCGGCGGTCCAGTTGGGGTCGCCGTTGGTCCAGATATCATCCGGTAAAACTGCCATAGCTGCGGGACGAAGCAGGTCCGTACTTCCGAGCGGAAGACCGCAGACGGCGCGGAGGTGCTGTTCGTACTGGCTGGTGACCGACGCGACGACCGTCACGTCCCCTGCCCTGCGGGGGCCGACCGCGAATTCGTAGAGCGGCAACTGGGAGTCAGCAGTCAGGGTGAAGCTGCCGCAGGCGACGCCGGTGATCTCCAGCTCTTCCATTTTTCGGCGCAGGATTTCCGTCGCCTGATGGGCGGGCCTGAGGCTGATGGCGGCTGGGGCGCGGGAAATGTCCGCGACGCCGTTGACGCGATCGACCGCGATCGGATCGTAGAACATGGACGATCCGTTGACGCTGCGCACGCCGATGATCACGAAATCGGCAGCGACGGCCTTTGCCGGATCACGCTCCACGCTGGTGTGTCCGGTAGCGGCTTCGAGCGCGCGCGGTCCCGGCTGCAGGTTGGAAGATTCGGCGATGGCCTCCAGGGCAGACGCCGGCACGCTGTCCGACGCAACGACGATGACATCGGTACCGGCCGCGAATTCACGCAGCCGGTCCGTGTCGTTCCAATCCGCTGTAATCGAGATGTCGCCCCACGGGCCTGCAGGCGCGAAGGCGTGAACCCGGTAACCCATACGATAAGCCGTAAGGGCCAGCATCCGGGCGTTTTCGCCTCCGCCCAGCACTCCGATCACGGAGCCAGGCAGAACAATTTTCACGGCAGGGTTTCTTCGGCCAGCTTGCGCTTCATCTTCTCGCGATAGTCTTTGAGTTTTTCACGGAAGCGGGCTCTTTTGGTGCCCATGATGGCAATGGCAAATAACGCAGCGTTCTTAGCTCCCGCGCTGCCGATCGCGAGCGTGCCGACGGGAATTCCGCCCGGCATCTGTACGGTGGAGAGCAGCGAATCCATGCCTTTCAAGGCCTTGCTTTCGATGGGAACACCGAGCACGGGAAGAATGGTGTGAGCGGCGGTGACGCCAGCCAGATGGGCCGCGCCGCCCGCGCCTGCGATGATCACTTCAACACCGCGATCTTCGGCGGTGGCGGTGAACTCCATCAGGAGCTCTGGTGTGCGGTGCGCCGAGATTACCCGGCATTCGTGTGGAATACCGAATTCGGTGAAAACGTCGCTCGCCGCTTTCATAGTTTCCCAATCCGACTTACTCCCCATAATGACGGAAACGAGCGGGGATGCTGCCGTATCCTTAGCGGCCTTTGCGTTACTGGCCTTGCGCGAGCGTGAAACCTGGTTTGCCATCAAATGTCCTTAATGATTCAGTCTTAACTACGTCGTAACCGGCTGCCGTCAGCTTCTGGTAAATGCCCGCAATCTGCGCGTGCGTTACGGTCGCGCCGCCTGCTTCAAAGCGGCAGCGGAAGCTATCGGTAAGAAATGTTTCGGCCATTCCGTCTGGATAGACAATGGTGCCGCGATTGTCGATCATCTTCAGGATCAGGCCTTCATGCGAGATCTGCTTAATCTTATCGCCGAGGATCTGCGGGCTGACGCCGGTGGAACCGATGTAGAGATCGACGCCCACCATCTGGATGTCGCTTCTGCGCTCCACCGGAATCCAGGCTCTGCGAGCTCTCCGCGCGCCTGCGTATGAGACCGCAGCGAGTTTCCGGGGCTTGTGACCCATGCGGGCGATCACGGCGTGGGCGAATTCCTTTGTGCCAACCCTTTCACGGCTGACGCTTTCTTCAAAAATATCGTAAGTGTGGATGCCTTCTTCAATGGTGCGCAGCCAGGCATTGTGGACGCGCTCGGCCGCTTCCCACTGGCCGATGTGAACGAGCATCATCACGCCGCCCAGCAACAGACCCGAGGGATTCGCGACATTCTGTCCGGCGCGGCGCGGCGCGGAGCCGTGAATGGCTTCGAACATGGAGGCGTGCGTTCCCACGTTGGCCGAGCCTGCGAGCCCCACGGAACCGGCGATCTGCGCGGCGACGTCCGAGAGAATATCGCCGTACAGGTTTGGCATCACCACGACATCGAAGGCTCCCGGCGTGTCCGCGAGTTTGGCGGCGCCGATGTCAACGATCCAGTGTTCCTTTTCGAGATCTTTGTATTCCGTGCCGATTTCATCGAACACAGCATGAAAGAGACCATCGGTCATTTTCATGATGTTGTCCTTGGTGAAGCAGGTAACTTTCTTACGGTCATTCTGCTTCGCGTACTCGAAAGCGAAGCGGACGATCTTTTCGCAGCCGGGGCGCGAGATGAGCTTGAGGCACTCCATCACTTCGGACGACAGCCGGTATTCCATGCCCGCGTAGAGGTCTTCCTCGTTTTCGCGAACGATCACCACGTTCATTTTCGAGTGCTTCGTGTGTATATAAGGGTGATAAGACACGCAGGGACGAATATTGGCGAAGAGGCCGAGGCGCTTGCGCGCAGTCACATTCAGGCTTTTGAAGCCGCCGCCCTGGGGAGTGGTGACGGGAGCCTTATAAAAGACCTTCGTTCGACGGAGGGATTCCCAGGCTTCCGGCTCAATACCCGCGGTGTTCCCCCGAAGATAGACCTTCTCACCGATTTCGATGGTTTCGATTTCGAGCTCTGCGCCAGCCGCCTGGATGATCTGAAGACAGGCCGCCATAATCTCGGGACCAATGCCGTCGCCATGCGCAACTGTGATGGGGGTCTTTCTACCCATGTGAGGGGGGATGAAGGCTTAGGATATCATTCGCGGCCATCGTCCTGCGAATGGCAAGTTGGGCACAATTAGTGACCTGTGGCACGAACTAGTTGGCAGTACGATTCCATTCACTTCGTTCCCGTTGTGTACAAAAAGAGCGTTTCAGTTACTTCGAATTCCAGAGCAGTGGAACACCGCGTGCAGCGCCGGGACGAGAGGACCAAACTGAATGATCCATCGCACGCTTCTGCTCGCAGGGGTATTCGCAGCGTTGTGTTTCGGGAACCCCGAAACCATCGTTTTTACGGGGACCGCCGACGGGCAGTTCGCAGGGAAAGATTTTACGGGGAAAAAAGTTACTTTCACATTTCTGACGGATACGGCCGCAATCGCGCCCGGCACATTTTGCTGTTACGACAATTTGACGACGCCCGCCGGGACGCAGGGGCTAATCGAAGTGGACGGCGTGGGGACCGGGCACATGACTGGCACGCAAGGGGTTTTCGTGAATGAACAGGAAGGCCAGATGGGGATCTGGTATTACGACTATCGCGACTCTTTCGATATCTTGTGGCCGGTGGGTAAGTACGACTTAACGACTAACTACGGGCCGGTCACCGGTACGACGTTTGTCTTCCCTGGTCCTATATTTTCGGATGCAGGCACGCTGTACCTGACGAGCATGCAGGGCGCGAGCGCAACGGTCACGGTGTCGACCACTCCCGCGCCGAAGCCGAAGATCACCGCAGTAACGACGGCTTATGGCGGCACCACCGTGTCGCAGAACGCGTGGATCGCGATTCTGGGCACGAATCTGGTCTCCAGTCAGTTACAGGCTCCGGGGTTGAGCTGGGTGGGATCGCAGCCGTACATGGGCGGCTATATGGAACCGAAACTGAACGGAGTGACCGTGACGGTGAACGGGAAGCCCGCGGTGATTTCGTATTACTGCAGCAGCGTTCCCGCGGGTTCGCCCTGCACGACAGGGAAGGACCAGATCAATGCGCTGGTGGCGCTCGATAACACGATAGGGCCGGTCAACGTGGTGGTGACGAACGGCGGCGTGGCGAGCGATCCGTTTCCGGTGACGATGGCTGCCGTGTCGCCCTCCATGCTGCTGCTCAAAGACAATGTGCACCTGACCGCGACCCATGGAAATTACAGCATTATCGGGCCGACAACCCTGTATCCGGGGGCGTCGTCGCCGGCAACCGTGGGGGAGACAATCGCGCTGTGGACCGTGGGCTTCGGGCTGCCGAGCAACGATCTGATTCCCAACGGGGACGCGCAGCACGGAACGCTTCCCACGTTACCGGTTTGCCTGATCAACAACGCGGCGGCGACGGTGGTCTATGCGGGCATCGCGGGTCAGGGGTTATACCAGATCAATCTGACGGTGCCGAACGGCGCGACTAACGGCGATAACCCCATTTCCTGCACGTACAACGGCGCGACGACGCAGGCCAACGTCATGCTGGCCGTTTCACGATGAGTGTGGCCTGGGCAGTGCGGCCGGAAGCAATCCAGCAGGATGAGGTCAATCGCTCGGTTTATTACTCACCGGGCGTTTACCTCTATTACCTTTCGAGATCGATTGTGCCGGTGGAACAGGCGTGTTTCCAGAAATATCGCCAGCACATCGAAGGGCGCGACGTGCTGGATGTGGGGGTGGGCGCGGGCCGCACGACTCGCCATCTGGCCCCTCAGGCGCGGCGCTATGAAGCAATCGACTATTCGCCGGTGATGGTGCGGTATGTCCGGAAAAATCTTCCGGGCGTCAGCGTCCGGCAGGCGGATTTTCGCGATCTGCGCGCGTTCGAAGACGAATCGTTCGACTTCGTGCTGGCGACCGCGAACGTGATCGATGCGCTGCCACACGAGGGGCGGCTGACCGCGTTGGCCGAGGCGAGCCGGGTGTTGCGTCCCGGCGGTGCGCTGGCGTTCTCGTGCCACAACGTCAATTATGAGGAGGCGTTTTCGGGGCCGCACATGAAATGGTCGTGGAATCCGGTGCGCCTGGCGTCGAGCTTCCTGCAGTACGCGCTGGGCGCATGGAATCACCGGCGGGTAGGGCCTCTGCGGGCAATCGAACGGGATTATGCGCTGCTGAATGACACCGGACATTTCTATTCGTGCCTGCACTACTACGCGTCGCGCGCGACGGTGGCCGCGCAGATGGCCGATGCGGGTATGCGGCTCGTCGAGACGTTTGACCGCTCGGGGCGTTCGCTTGCGGAAGGCGAGGGTGACAGCGCGAATCCGTGGCTGTTTTATGTTGGCGTCAAGCAGTCTGCTTAAGGCCGACGGTATCCCGAGGGAGCAGCAGAATCGAAATCGCGCCAATGGCGGCGAGACCAAGGACGACGTTCATCGGCATGGCGTAGCTGCCGAAGTGCTCGCGCAGGAATGAGACGCCGAGCGGCACCCAAGTCTGTCCGATGGTGTTCACCGGGAGGATGACGGCCATGGCGCGCGCGAGCGAATTCACGCCGAACTGCTTGGCGGCCATGAGCGGGATGAGCATGTAGTCGGCGCCCATTGCGAATCCGAAGACAACCGCGAACGAGTACACGCTTCCGCCAGGATGCACGCCCAGCAGCAGGGGTACGGTGGCGGCGACGATGAAGTACGTCGCGGTCATCACCCACTTCATCGAAAGCTTATCCGAACACCACCCGATGAGCAGGCGACCGGCGATGCTGGACCAGAGAATCCAGCGCGTCGCGGTGGACCATTCGGCGTTGAGCTGCGTTTGATTGGTGAAGCCCTGATCGGCGAAGACCAGCTTCATGTGTTGATTGATGGCGCCAATCGCCCCGATGGAGCAGAGGCTGCCGATGAGCAGCAGCCAGAAGGACCACTGGCCGAGCAGATAGCCGAAGGTGTGGGACTCCAGATGAACGTCCGCAGGGGCCTGCGCGTCGCCATCGGCAAACTGGCCAACCTCCGAAGGTTTGTCTTTCAGGAGGAAGAGCGCGATGGGCCACGCAACGACCATGACGAGTCCGATGGCCATGAGCGCGGTCTGGAAGGAATATTTTTCGGTGAGGGGCTTGATCAGCGAAGGGCCGCCGGCGCCGACGAGCGCGACGCCCACGTAGACGATTCCCATAGCAGAGCCGCGGTTTCGCTTGAACCAGTGCGAAACCATGATCTGGTGCGGGATGGGTCCGGAGAGAATGTAGCCGAAGGTGTAAAGAAACCAGAGGAAGTAGTAAACGTCGATGTTGCCGGTCATCTGACTGAAGCCCACGAATGCCGCGAGCGTGAGCGCGGTGCCGGCGACAATGAGTTTGCGGGGGCTGAAGCGCGGGACGATCAGCGGACCGACCCAGAGCGTCAGAAGTGCGGCGAGCGGGAAGCCCAGAGTGATGTCGTGTAACTGCCAGTGGAAGGTGTTCTTGTAGTAGTCATAGAAGAACGGCATGTTGTAGTACGGCAGCCCGACGGAGATTCCGAAGGTCAGACACGATGCCAGCACGATCCACTTGCCGTAGAAATTTTTCGACATGTCACAGTCAATTTATCATTCGCGTTGCGCGGAGCCGCTTCGGAAGCGAATGGCGCAACCGCCCGGGAATGGGCTGCGTATACAATTTGACAATGGGGTGAAGCGGCGCGCGTTGCGCCCTTTCCCGTTCTATCAATAAACGGTGAGGAGCATTTTGAGCATTCGTTCACTCTGTATACGTGCGTTCGTCCCGGCGACCTGCCTGCTGGCCGGCCTGACGGCGACGGTTTCGCCGTCTTTTGCGCAGCAGCCGTCCGATCAGGTGGAGCGGGTGCAGACGCCCGTGAGCGCTCCGCCCGCGGCATCGAAAGAGCCCGATTATCCGGATCGGCGCAGCTTTTTTCTCGGAATCCAGGGTCTTGCGGTCACGCAGTACAGCGGGCCGGATATCCATGGTGGAGTACCCGCCACGCAGGGCGGCATTGACGAATCGCTATCCAACTTCGGCAAGCCTTCGCATTTTGTGCTGGAAGGTGAGGCGGGCATCCCGATCACTCGCACAGGCATGCTGTATGTGGATTTCGAGCGCTTCCACGGGGACGGCACGCAGGTCCTGACGACCAGTCCGTTTATCGACAGCATTCAGTTCAACAAGGGCGACCTGATGCGGACCGGCTGGCACTTCCAGACGGGGCGCATTCATCTGGACGATCTGCTGTTCCCGCACAAGTTTCCGGTGGCTCGGCTGCGGTTCAAGTCGATCTGGGGCATCCGTTATATCGCCGCGGAACACGAGGTGATTTCGCCTACTGAAGACGACGTGCTTGGCACACCAGGCGCCAGTTTCGGCGTGGGAAGCCCCTATATTCTTTATCCCGAATTTGGATTGGGGATGGAATATGCGATCACTAAACACACGATGTTCCATGTGGAAGGCGAGGGGTTCGCGTTTCCTCATCACTCGGTGCTCTCGGAAGGGAACGCCACGTTCTCCTGGCGCCATCAAAACCTGGAGCTGCTGATGGGCGTGAAAGCGATCCATTTCAAAACCTCTCCCCAGAAGGAAGAATACATGGTGGGCACGTGGACGACGCCCTTCGTGGGCTTCCGCTGGTATTTCTAAACAAATCGTGAAGATTCTGGATGTCGGCTGCGGCGTCAACAAGTATCCTGGCGCGATTGGCATCGACATCAACTCCGCGACTGCGGCGGATGTGATCTGCGATCTGGACCGGTTCCCTTATCCGTTTGCGGATGCATCGTTCGACAGCATCCGGGTGATTCACGTCATCGAGCATCTGACGGACGTCATACGGGCGATGGAGGAATTCCACCGGCTGGCGCGGCCAGGCGGGCGGGTGCGGATCGAGACGCCGCACTACACCGATTTCAGCTCCTTCTGCGACCCGACCCACAAGCATCACCTGAATAGCTTTTCATTTCGGTACTTCGGGGCGAAGGACGCCGGATTCGGGTATTACACGACTGCAAAATTTCGTGAGATTTCTATCCGGGTGCGGCTACTATCCGTGTGGCGATGGCTTGGATTCGAAGCTCTGGTGAATGCGTTTCCGCGATTCCGGCGGTTTTGGGAGCACTATCTCTGCTACGTGGTGCGGGGCAAGTCGATGGAGTTCGAGTTTGAGCCCGCTCGA
>DASYCD010000405.1:0-3410 GCA_036500405.1 Bryobacteraceae bacterium | reverse complement strand
CGGCGAGCGTTTCCGGCGCTGCGGCTCCTTCTGAAACAATCTGGCCTTGATACTGGATGAAGGGCACGCCCGTCACGCCGTTATCGCGCGCCGCGATTTCTTCCTGGCGAACGCGGTCCATCAGGGCAGGATCGTCGAAATCGGCCTCAATCCCAAATTCGCGTGCGATTGACGCCAGCACCGCCAGATCGCCAACATCCTCACCCTTGCAGAAATATCCGGTGAACAGGCGCTCCGCGACCTGATTCTGCAATTCCACGCTACGCTCCAGCGCAGCCGCCAGCAGCACATGTCCGCGGAACGAATTCGGCGTGCGCTGCATCAGGTCGTGCCGGAATTCGATTCCAGCACCCCGTCCATTTTCCGCCACGCGCGCGTCGAGTTGCTGCGAATATTCCCAGCTTCCGAACTTCGCGATTCGATATTCCCGGCGGCTGATTCCTTCGGCAGGTATCCGCGGATTCAACTCGAACGGGCGCCAGCGGATCGCAAGGTCCCGGCCCAGAATCGTCGCAGCCTGCTCCAGCCGTCGTTTGCCGATGAAGCACCAGGGGCAGACGATATCGGACGTCACGTCAACAGTCAGCGGCCCACTCATAGTGAAGCCATATTATCTGACTCGCGCAGGTTGTTGCGAGATACTGACACTATGCGTATTCCAGCGCGGCTGGCGATCGCGCTTCTGCCCGCACTCGTTTTTGCTCAGAAACAACCTTTCAATGCAGATGCTTTGCTGAAGATCCAGCGCATCGGCGATCCCCAGCTTTCGCCCGATGGCCGCAATGTAGCTTTCGGCGTCAGCACGCCCGATCTCACGGCGAACAGGAACGTGAAATCGATCTGGGTCATTCTGACCGCGGGCGGGACGCCGCGCAAGCTGATGGACGCCGCGGAGCGTCCCCGATGGGCTCCGGACGGCAAGCGTATCTTCTACACCGGCACGCAGGGCGGGACATCGCAGATCTGGAGCATCAATCCCGATGGCTCCGATCCGAAGCAGGTCACTCATCTTTCCACCGAAGCTTCCGGCCAGATCATTTCGCCGGATGGCAAGTACCTGGTGGTCACGAGCGACGTCTACCCGGACTGCGGCGCTGATGATGCCTGCAACCAGAAGCAACTCGATGCGAACAAGAACCGCACCACCGATGCGCGTTTGATCAAGGGACTGCTCTACCGGCACTGGAACACCTGGACGGGCGACCGCGTCACGCATTTGCTTTCCATCGCGCTCGAAGACGGAAAGACGGTTGATCTTTCGCCTGGCAATCGAGTTACGCCGCCTTTTTCGCTTGGCGGCCCTGACGACTACGCCATTTCGCCGGACAGCGCCGAGGTCGCGTTCGCGCAGAATGCCGACCCGATTCCTGCGGCGGGCACGAACAACGAAATCTACATCGAGCCGATCACCGGCGCCACGCCCGTGAAGGTTTCCACCAGCCCCGGCGCGGATAACTCGCCCGCGTACTCGCCTGACGGCAAATCGCTCGCCTGGCGCACGCAGGAGCGCGCGGGCTACGAATCCGACCGCTGGCGCATCGCGGTGATGGACCGCGGTTTTAAGCAGATCACCGTCATCACAGACCAGATCGATCGGCAGGTGAACGGCTTCCTGTGGTCGCCCGATTCGCGAAGCATTTTCTTCACCGCTGTCGATCGCGGGCGGCAGGCGATCCAGCTCATCCCAGCCACGGGCGGCGGCGGACGCCTCATCGTATCGGGCCAGGCGACCTTCGACAATATGCAGGTCAGCTCCGATAACCGCACCATCGTGTTCACGCGCGAGAGCGGCAGTTCACCGAGCGAGATCTGGCGCGGCACTTCGAGCGGAGGCGAGGCGGTTCCGCTCACGCACCTGAACGATGGATTGCTCGGCCAGTATCAGTTCACCGATCTCGAAGAAATCTCGACGCTCTCCGCCGATAATACGCCGATCCAGAGCTTTATCGTGAAGCCGCCGAACTTCAATGCGACGCAGAAGTATCCGGTCATCATGCTGATCCACGGCGGGCCGCAGGGTGAGTGGGGAGAAAGCTGGACGTACCGCTGGAACGCCCAGGTGTTCGCGGGCGCGGGGTATGTGGTTGTGATGCCGAACCCGCGAGGGTCTGTAGGCTACGGACAGAAGTTCACGGATGACATCAATCAGGATTGGGGTGGCAAACCGTATACGGACATCATGGCCGTGACCGATGCGGTTTCCAAACTGCCGTACGTCGATAACAACCGCATGGCGGCGGCGGGTGGTTCTTACGGGGGCTATATGATCAACTGGCTTCTCGGCCACACCACGCGGTTCAAGGCGCTGATCACGCATGATGGCGTCTATGATCTGCGCGCCGAAGCGGAGAGCACGGAAGAGCTGTGGTTCCCGATGTGGGAGTTCGGCGGCATGCCGATGGACAAGCCCGACGTTTACGATAAATGGTCGCCGAGCCAGTTCGTGAAGGATTTCCACACACCCACGCTCGTCATTCACGGGCAGCTCGATTACCGGATTCCTTATTCCCAGGCGCTGCAGCTTTTCACGGAACTGCAACTCCAGAAAGTGCCTTCCGAGCTTCTGCTTTTCCCCGACGAAGGCCACTGGGTGCTGAAGCCGCGCAACAGCAGTTTGTGGTACAAGACATTTCTCGACTGGATTGGAAACTGGACTAAACCTTGAAAGCCCTACTCATCATTCTGGTGCTCCTTCTGATTGGAGCGCCCATTGCGTTATACGTATCCTCGCAGCCGGCCGCAGTGACGGTGGATCCGGTGAAATTCATCGGTGTGGAAACGCCTGTGCGTGTGCAGGTGAACAGCCCGCATGGCGTGCGGCGCGTTGAAGTGGACGTTGTGCAGGACGGCAAATCGTACACGGCGGCGAAGGTGGAGAAGCCGTCGAAGCGGCTTTTGATCGACCGCCATGTCGCGCCGATAACTGTGACCGCGAATGCCGGCCGCAAGCCGATTCCCGCGCTGCATGACGGCAAGGCGCAGATCGTGGTGACGGCTGTTGCGAATGATATGGGGGGCGCGGCCACCACAAAGACGCTCGACGTGGATGTGATGACGGCGGCGCCCACCGTCTCGGCCGATGGCACGCAGCATTACGTCAATCAGGGTGGCAGCGAGATGGTGACGTTCACGCCGGGCGGCGCGTGGACCGAAGCGGGCGTCCAGGTCGGAGATCACAGGTTCCGCAGCTTCCCGTTGCCCAACCATCCCGGCCAGTACTTCAGCCTGTTTGCGCTCTCGTGGCAATTGGGGCCGGATACGCCGATGTATGTGTACGCAACCAATCCTACGGGCGCGATGGCGCGCTCCGATTTCTGGCACAAGGTCTTTCCGAAGCAGTTCCATTCGAGCACGATCAAGCTCGAAGACATGCATCTGGATCGGATGGTGAATGGGATCGATCCGGACCA
>DASYCD010000404.1:0-11107 GCA_036500405.1 Bryobacteraceae bacterium | reverse complement strand
CAACACAGTGCATCTGAAACGGCCCGGATTGAATTTGCGTGATTTGCTGGACTGCAAGGCGAACATCGACTTCGCGTACCAGCTTTATCGGGAACGCGGGGGCTTCACCCCGTGGAGTACCTACAATAGCGGCTTGTACCGCAAATTTATCGGCTCGGAATAGCTTCCGTTCCTGACTGTGCGCCAGACGAGATCAGCAGGTTCCGAAATGTTCGTCATGCTTGGCCCCGCCGGCAGGCCGGAGGCGCGGCCCATGCGCCATCAGTTTTACTGGAGTGAAGCATTCAGAGTCTGGTTTCCGGGTGGACCGTCAGACCCCACCCTCGCGCTTATCGGCGTCCAGCCAATAGATGCTGAGTATTGGGATAACGGGGGCTCGAACAAACTGAAGTGTCTGTTTGAAGCCGCGAAGGCATATGTGAAAGGCGAAAAGCCGGATGTCGGCGATCCGGACCAACACACCAAAACGAGTCTCTTAAGTTCAGACCAGAATCCGTGACTTTACTTTGACGAGAAAACCCTTGCGACGATGAAGACGAAGTGCTGGTGAGGGTGTGCCCCTGGCAGCGGCGCAAGTGAGAAAAACTTCGCCTGGATAGCCGCGATTGCTGGCTGGCTGTTCGGATTCGATGGCTCGAGCGAATGCGCCTCCTCCAGTTGCCCCGCTGCGGTAACGACGCCGACCACGCTGACTACGTCCGTCACGGTTCCCTGAGCACTCGCGGCCTGGCCTATATCCAGTGCGCGCTTCTGCGCACCCCCCAATACGGCTGCCGGACCTCTCGCCTTCATCTCTTCGGTGGGAACAAAGAGCGCCGGATCGGCGGCGGGAAGCTCTGTCAGGCTATCAACCGAAATCTCCGAGACCGTTTTGCCCCCTTCGGTCACAGTCACCTTGTCAGGCAGTATGCGGCCACCGAGCTGCACCGGGCGCGAGTAGTCGTAGAAGTAATATCGCCCCGGAATTTGCGATTGCACGCGCAGTAGGCCGGACGCTGGATCAATGCACTCTTCGCTTTCCTGCCAGCGCCGGTGTGCTCCCGCGCCGGAAATTCCCCCGCTACCGGAAAACAGAATGCACTCGAGTTTTACCCCGTTCAGAACAGCTTTTACCGTTCGCAGCGTTTGACCCGCCACGTTCGCCGCGGAGGGCATCGGATCGAGTAAGGCGGCGCGCGCCTCCTCAAGACGAAGCGGAACGTAGCTCCCCATCGCCTCCTCCCAAATTGTGCCATTGGAAGAAATCCGCGTAATCGAGTAAGAGCCGGATGCTTTGGCGGTCCAGCGTAATCCGAGTTTGGGATCGAACACGTCCTCCATCTGCCAGGCGCCGTCGAAAGCTGTTTGCCCACCCGAATCCACTTTGAAGCTGACTTTGAGATCGTATGCGGAGCCCGCGCTGCGCAGCGCGTAACGATCGCGGGCTCGGCCAAGAAAGCTGAGTACCGCCTTCCGCGCAGCGAGATTCCGTACCGGCCGGATGGCTCCGGTTGCAATTTCGAGAGGATCAGCCGGTTGCGTGGTCGCCGGGTTTTCACATAAGGCGGGAAGACACAGCAGACTTCCGGCAATCAGGCGCCACACGTGGATCTTTGACAACATACGTAGCCTCTGTCCGTCTTTCAACCTGCGCTCGGGCCGTTCGCGCTTTGCCCGAAATTCAACCTCGGCTCCCACGCCGGCCTGCGAATCGCGGCCGACCCTCCGCCGGAACCACCTCCCGATCCACCGCCGGATCCACCGCCCGACCCACCAAAGCCGCCGCCGCTCGATCCGCCTCCACCAGCGCTACCGCCAGTCACTCCGCTGGTTCCGCTAAATGCGGTTCCGCCTGAGGGCGGCACTCCATATCCGCTTCCAAAGCCACTTCCAAATCCGCCCCCGGTTCCGCCCCAGGAACTGGTGTAGACGCCTCCTCCGCCGACCGCTACTTCCGTGAGCGGAAACAGCACATCGGTTTGTGTTCGCATCCCGTTCACGGTCGCGCGGATCGGAACGGCTCCCGAACCAAGTCCTTCGGGTACGACGAGGTTGATCTGAAAAAGTCCGGCGCTGGAGATTCCAATAAACTCCGGATGGACCAGGACGTTATTCAAGTAAAGTTCGACAGCGCTCGCGGCGGGGGCCGCGCCGGAAAATGGGGCTCCTGCGGCTGTCGAGGGAGTCGTCGGCCCAAATCCGACACCAAAAAGCTCAACCGTGTCCCCGGGGTTGGCGGCGACCGTGCGATAACCGAACGAAGACCCGGTCGGGCCAAGCAGATCGTAGGTTCCTCCGCCATAGGCGCCGGAGCCATCGGATCGGAGAATGATTCCCGCAATAAAGTGTCCGTAAAGCAGACTGAACGAGGGAGAAACTTTTCCGAGCGTCACGGTTGCACTCGCCTCACCGCCGGGGGTCAGGACCACTACGGAAACGCTGCCGGACGCGGCGTCATCCGGAGCCTGCAGATTGATCTGCGTGGGGCTGACATAAGAAAGGTAGGCCGGTCTCCCATCAATGGTCACGCTGACGCCGCCGAGCGACTGCGGGAAATCGCCATTCCAGACCGTAATTCCGGGAGCCAGGTTTTGTCCGTAAATCGAGACCCATTCCCCTGCCTGGATGATCCCCACAGAACCGAAAATCGGGACCACGCCGCCTTCTGTGATCGAAGGGGCCTGACCTGTGGCCGCTGCGGCTTTTGGTACAACGGCAGGGTGAAACGCTGCCAGAAATGCGGGAGGGCGCGCGCTTTCCGGCTGGCGGAAGGGCCTGGCGCTGGCGGCTCGGTCCGCCACGGTATTCCCCGCCCCATCGCCGATAATCGATGCTGAAGCAGCGGTGGCCATCGCCACTGCTGAGCCGAGCGCCGCTGCGTAGATTTGCCAGCGGGTTGCGCTCCGCCTCATCGCTGGCTGGAGAGAGAAGGATCGCAATGTGGCGAAGTGAGCTTTCAGCCGGTGATCCAGCGTGACTTTGCGGGAATTGCCCATCACGGATTTACCGTCGGCTTCATTCTCAACCTTATTGACGTGGAGGAGAATACATGCGTGACTGTAATCTGGGAGAAATAATGACGGAAAGGGGCGATAAATTACACACCACCGGCAGCTCACCGTCACTGCCATATGAGGATTGCTCACGGCGAAAGTAATTTGCCGGACCACGTGTGGCCGCGTTACTATCAGGAGCTATGAGTGATCGAGTCGACTTTGAAATCGTCTGCCCTAATGATCATGATCAGACGGTTACATTCAGTCATGAATCGTTTGAAAAGACTTTGAAGGCCGGCGCCCTGGTATTTCATTGCAATACCTGCGACACCGACTGGACGCCATCTGGCGAAGACATCGCCCGGTTTCGAAAAGAACTATCCAAAGAAGCATCCTAAGCGCGGCCTGGGCTGTGCGTACCTGAATCGCGCGCAGAAGGCGGATCTACCGCCGCTTCCAGCGAACTGCCAGAGCCGCCAGCTTGTCCTCCATCGTCGGCTGTGGTGGAGGGGCCGGCTTTGTGGTTTTTGGCTGCGCGCCTTTCTCAACCTTCGTTTTCATTGAGAGCGCGATACGTTTCGTTTTTGCGTCCGCACTCAGGACGTGGACCTGAACGATTTGCCCGACCTTCACAACATCGCCCGGTTCCTTGATATAGCGGTTCGAGAGTTCGCTGATATGAACCAGGCCGTCCTGATGGACGCCGATGTCGACGAAGGCGCCGAATTTGGTCACGTTGGTGACTACGCCTTCGAGAGTCATGCCGGCCTGCAGATCGGCGATTTCCTTCACGTTCTCTTTGAAGGCCGGGGCTACGAACTTGTCTCGCGGGTCGCGGCCGGGCTTGCGCAATTCCTGAAGAATGTCGTTCAGGGTGTAGACGCCGGCGGCGAAGGCGGTCTTATCCACCTTCTCGAGCAGCGACGGCTGCTCCATCAACTGCGTGACCGGCACGTTCAGACTCTGTGCGATCTGCTCAACCACGGGGTATGACTCCGGATGGACCGCGCTTCGGTCAAGAGGCTGTTCGCCATCGCGGATACGCAGGAAGCCGGCCGCCTGCTCGAAGGTTTTGGGACCAATGCCGGGCACGGCGTTCAGCTGCAGCCGGGAACGGAAGCGGCCGTGATCATTGCGATACTCGACGATCTTCAGCGCGGTGCGTTCGTTGATGCCGGCAACGTAGCGCAGCAGGGCCCACGAAGCTGTGTTGAGATCGACGCCGACCCGGTTCACGCAGCTTTCAATCACCACTTGCAGCGACTTGCCCAGATTATTCTGATCGACGTCATGCTGGTACTGGCCGACACCGATGGACTTCGGGTCGAGCTTGACGAGTTCGGCGAGCGGATCCTGCAGGCGTCGCGCGATGGAAATGGCGCCGCGGACGGTGAGGTCGAGACCGGGGAACTCCTGGCGCGCGATGTCGGAGGCGGAATAAATGGATGCGCCGGATTCGTTCACGGTCACGCTGAACAGAGAGGTGAGGCCTTCCTTACGAAAAAAATCGCGCACGAAGGCGTCGGTTTCGCGCGAGGCTGTGCCGTTGCCGATCGCGATGGCCCGGACGTTGTGCCTCTGGATCAGCGATTTCAGGATTCGTTCGGCGCCAGCGACGTCGTTCTTCGGCTGGAAAGGATAGATGACATCGTGACCGAGGAATTTGCCGGTGTCGTCGACGACGGCGATTTTGCAGCCGGTGCGAATGCCGGGATCCAGTCCAAGGACCGCGAGTTGACCGACCGGCGGGGCGAGCAACAGATTCTGAAGATTATCGCGGAAGACGGCGATGGCGTCAGCATCGGCGCGCTGCTTCAATTCCATGCGGATTTCGGAGGTGATGGAAGTGTTGAGCAGGCGCTTCCAGGCGTCCTCTGCGGCGAGACCCAGCTGTGGCGTCCAGTCACCGGGCTGTTTATGGAGCTTGCCTTTAATGAGGCCCGGCCCGCGCTCTGGCTCGAGTTCGATGACGAAGTAAAGTACAGCGGAGGCTTCGCCGCGGCGGATGGCGAGCATGCGGTGCGAAGGGATCTGTTTGACTGGCTCGCGGTAGTCATAGTACATCGTGAACTTCTGCTCTTCGTCGACAGCGTCCGTGGCCTTCCTGCAGACGATGACGCCTTCGTCGAACATGACGCGGCGGAGGAGCCCTCGGATGTCGGCGTCGTCACTGATTGTTTCGGCGATGATGTGTCGCGCGCCTTCGAGAGCGTCGGCGACGCTGGTGACGCCTTTTTCGGCATCGACAAATGTTGCGGCGAAGATTTCAAGCGGAGTGCCCGAGGGTTCCTGATTCCAGAGATAGCTGGCGAGAGGCTCGAGGCCTTTTTCCCTCGCGATCATGGCCTTGGTTCGGCGCTTCGGCTTGTACGGAAGGTAAAGGTCTTCGAGTTCGCTCTTGTCGAGCGTCTGCTCGATTCGGGCTTTCAGGGCATCGGTGAGTTTGCCTTGTTCCTGGATGGACGCGAGGATGGTCTCTTTCCGGGAAACGAGTTCGCGGAAGTAGAGCAGCTTCTCTTCGATGGCGCGGATCTGAACTTCGTCGAGATTGCCAGTAACCTCCTTGCGGTAGCGGGCTATGAACGGGACGGTGGAGCCCTCATCGAGCAGTTCGACGGTGGCGCACAGGCCTTTCATCGGAACCTGGAGCAGTGTGGCGATGTGCAAAAACAGTTCGGGAGAAAGCGACGGTTGAGCTGACATTAGCGAGAACGGTTTTCAGTGTAGCGCGGTGCTGCTTTGCCATCGCGGCAGATTGGCGTTCGATGCCGTCGCCGAGGCCTGGAAACAGTTGTTTCGCTTGCTCGTTCCCCACTCGCGGCCGCTCGCGGGGAACGATTGGCCTGGAAGCGCGGACTATCGAACGTTAAACCTGACAACGTTGATGACCGCGCGTTAATCGGGATCTCAATCCTGCTTTTTTGCGACCCGAACGAAAATGTCCTTGCCGTGGCCCGACGTTCTCGCACCCACTCCCTGATATCCGTGCTGGATTGTCAGTGTTTTGTCGATCGTCATCTCGCGCCCGTCTGCGCTGAGCGTATGCACGTATAGGGTCGTTACCGTTGAGCCCTGTATGCTGCGCGCGGTCTCGACGACCAGCTTCGTGCCCTCCCAACGGGCCTTCCCCGTCACTGGAGTCCCGCCGTCGCCCTGACTGGTCGTCTCGGGCCCACCCAGTTTGAAATTCAACGTCTCGTGGAAGGCGGCAGGCTTCCCTTCCTCGCCCCGTATCGTTTCGATGGCCAGACCGCCGTCGGCGACTCGGATCACCATCGTAGACGATCCGACCGGTACATCCTGGTGCGCCGATTCACTTCGTGATGGGTCCATGGTCCATGTGCCGGAAAAATCGTTCTGGCTTTGGGCAGCCGCGGATGCGACAAATCCCGCCAGAGCAAGGAGAATTACGAATCCTGCATAGCGCATTGAGGTACCTCCGGTTTTGTTCAAACCGCGAGCATGGAATGGCACGTTGAGGGCCAGATTGACCCGCCCCAGCTCCGGGACCGGGGCGCCTTCTTCCGGCTGACCCCTGCTCGAGCACTTGGACCTTCCTCAACGTATAATCTCCCTGAGGAGTCCCGGTGAAGCGATCACTATTTCGGCTGATTCCTTTCGCCCTCATTGCGGCTACGGCTATCCCGGCGCAGGAATTCGATGTCGCATCGGTGAAGCCCGCCGCCCCGCCGACTGGCAGAGGCACTTTTGTCGGCGTCCGCGGGGGGCCCGGGACGCAGGACCCCAATCGTATTTCATACCTGAACGATTCTCTGCGAAATCTTCTCAGCGAGGCTCACTCGGTGAGGCTGTTTCAGGTCTTTGGACCGGCCTGGATCGATACCCAAAGGTTTGACATTGTCGCGACGCTGCCGCCGAATTCGACGCGCGAGCAGTCCCGCGTGATGTTGCAGAAGCTGATCACCGCCCGCTTCCATGCCGCCATTCATCATGAACAACGGGAGTTTTCGGTGTTCAATCTGTCGATCGCGAAGTCAGGCGCGAAGCTGACTCCATCTGCCGCGACGGGCAATCCCGGAGTGGCGATGTCGTCGAATAACAACCAGATCCGCCTCGTTGTCACGAAAGCGACGATCGGCGATTTGATCCGATCCCTTGAAACTGAAATCGGCTCGGCGGTCATCGATAAGACCGGAATTACCGGCGTCTTCAACTTCACCGTTGAATTCGCTCGCGACGCCGGCAGGGTCATGAACCAGTTCACGGGACTGCCGCAGCCACAGGCTTCCGCGACTGCCGAGAACGAGGGGAATGAGTCGCCCGGACTTTCGACCGCGCTGCAGGGGCAACTTGGTTTGAAGCTGGACCGAGCGAAAGGCCGGCTCGATGCGATCGTTGTCGATCGGGCCGATAAGACGCCTACTGAGAATTGATCAATTCCGGAGGATGGGATGCCACCGGGCGCCCACCCTCCGGATTCAGGTTCGAGATCAGAATACGAACCGTAGAACGCCCTGCATGACGCGGGGCGTGCGAGTCGCAGTCACATTTCCAAACGCCGCATTGGTCTGCTGGCCATAGGTGGCGCCTGGCGCATCCTGAAACTTCGCCGATGTATTGATCGACGAATACTGCGTGTGGTTGAAGACGTTGTAGGCTTCCCAGCGAAACTGGATGTAACGCTGTTCACTCCTTAACGAAAACCGCTTGGCCGCCACGAGGTCATTGTTGTTGACCCCCGGGTTGCGAACGCTGGTTTTGCTGGCATTACCGCTGGTGTAGGGCGCGGGCATCGCAAAGGCGGCTTGATTGAACCACGCATAAAAGTCTGAGCCATTGGCGTTGGGATCGCCAACTACGTTGACGCGTTGTCCGTCGCCACCGCCGGTCACATCGACGCCGGATACCGTCGAGAAACTAATGCCCGCCGGAGTTCCGCTCACAAACTGACTGACGCCGCTGATCGACCAGCCGTCGCCCACCAGACGGACAAAGGCATTGTCCTTCAGATATTTCGACAGCCTCGGCGCGTCATACGAGAAGTTGACCACCACGTTGGTTCGCTGATCACCACCGTTGTAGCCATATGACCAGGCGCGCAGATTGTTGTAGGTCGGGATGCCGCTGTAATCCAGGTACTTCGAGAGCGTATAAGTCACACCCATCCGGAGCCCGCTCGCGAACTTACGATTGAGCGTCAGAAGCATGGAATGGTAGTTGGAATTGTACGCATTGTTGCTGATCGTGATGCTGCTGTAACCCGGGTAGGGGCGGTAAAACTGATCGGGCAGCGGCTTGTTGCTGTTGCTCGGGTCGGCATTCTGGGGCAGGAAGCGCGCACCTGGAGGAAGAGTGTTGTAAGAGAGATTCTGCGGGAGATGCTGCCCGAGAGTTCCGGCGTACGAAACATCGAGCAGGAATGAACGCCCGAGATCCTGCTGGACGCCGAAGCTGAGGCTGTAGTTGTCCGGCGCCTTGTCGTCTGTGCCATAGCCGAACGTACTGCCGGGAGCCAGCAAGCCTGCTGTCTGCAGGAATGTAGTCATGTCTCCATAGTTGAGAATCGGCGTGTAAATTGCCGGGGGCCTGTTGACAAAATTGTTCCATTTGCTCACGCGGAGCGTATAAAGGATGGCCGCGCCACCGCGGATAGCTGTCTTACCTTTGCCGGTGGGGTCCCAGGCGAATCCAAGCCGCGGACCCGGCAGGACGCCCCATTGATTGGTGAAGCCTCGGGGAAAGTTCTTGTCATTGCCAAGCACACCGCCCGTCCCGGGATTACCGACTCCAGGAACGAACACTCCTATGTACACGGCGGGCAGAAGAGTTCCGGTCAACGGATCCTGCGCCTGACGTACGCCGTTAACCAGCACAGGACGGTAAAGCGGGGGCGCCTGACTGGGGTCGTAGCGCGCGAAGCTGAACTGTGCCACCTGATCCGGGTAGTGGGGATACGCCTGTTGCGCATAGCTCAGGCGCAAGCCCGCGTTGATGGTGAGGCGTTTCGTTACTCTCCACGTGTCCTGTATGTACCACTCCACGGTCGACTGGCGCAGATTCGAGCCGTACCGATTGTTCGATTCCTGATAGCTGTTGAAGTAGCCCAGCGCCGCATTCGAAAATGCATAGTTCGTGTCCAGCGGATTGTTGGTGTTCTTGCCGAAATCGAAGGTGCCGCTGAAAGTGCTGGTCTCGCCCTCATACTCACGCTCGCGAAGGAAACTGATACCCATCTTGATGAGATGGTTGCCGCGAGTAATGGAAAGCGCGCCATCGAGATTGAATTCGAAATCCGTGCCGCCCTTCAGAAAACGGCTATCGTAGCCGACGTTAGGCGCGCTGGGCACGCCCCCAAATGAATAGCGGGGAATAATGCCCTCCGGGTTGGAGTTGGGATACCACTGGCCCAGGTTGTAACCGATGCCGGCGCGCGTCACGCGGGCGAGTTCCTGGTCGGCGGTGCGGCCGTCTTCGCCGTAGGGATGCCACGCCTCGTGATTGTGACGCACACCGGTGTTGTACTCAAGGACGACGGTTGGACTGAAGACGTGGGTACCGACCACGGCCAGGCCCGATTCTGTAAAGCAGTAGCACTGGCCGAAAAAGCCGACCGGCGTCGCGCCGCTCGATACCGAGTAGCCCTTGTTCTCCGACAGGTATGTCTTGCCCCGCACGTAGAAGCGGTCCTTTTGGGTGGGAACGTAATCGATTTTGAAAAGCTGACTGCGCTTCGGAGTGCGAATCGTCTCCTGAATCTGGTAATTGTAGTTGCCCAGCGACACCGCCCGGTTCGTATAGTTCGGTAAGGGCAGAACGTTTATGAGGGCCAGGCCGTTCTGGTTCAATCGCGATGGTTGAATCACATTGTCCGGAAACTGTACACCACCCGCCTTGGGATCTTTGATGGGAATTACGGCGCCGTTCAGATCGAGCGTCTGCGAAAAATCACCCGCGCGTTCGAGCGCCGTTGGCATGGTGTAGTTGGTCAGGTTACCCGGCGCCGCAATGCTCTGGACATCAATGTTGTAAAAACCGAACATTTTGTTTTTTTGGGTATTCCAGTGCCCCGGGATATAAATCGGGCCGCCCAGTGTGGCGCCGGGAGTGTTGTAGCGATACCTTGCCCGCGCTACCCCCGTGCGGTTGTTGAAAAAACTATTCGCGTTGAAGTCTTCATTGCGGAGAAAGTCATAGGCGCTGCCGTGAAACTGCTGTCCGCCAGACTTCGTGACGACCTGCACGACGGCGCCGCCATTGCCTGCATACTCCGCCTGATAACTGTTGAGGAGCACCTTGACCTCGCCGATTGCATCGAGCGCCGTGACGCTCGAGAACACATTGGGACTACCCTGATCGTTACTGGTTACGCCGTCAATGGCGATATGGTTCACATTGGCGCTGGCGCCAAGGATGGACGGGGTGCCCTGACCATAGGTGCCGCCGGCGGAATCCGGATCCGCCTGGTACTGAACGCCAGGAACGATGCGCAGCAGCGACACGACTTCGCGTCCGCGCGCCGTCAGGTTCAGAAGCTGGTCCTGATTGATCCCGGCGCTGACCTGGGAGCTGTCACTCGCGACCTGCGCAACTTGTTCCTGAACCTGAATTGTCTCGCTGACCGACCCGATCTGCAGCGTGATATCGCCCAATGCGAGGTGGTCGGCGGCCGACACATGAATGCCCGTTTGCTCCACAACCTTAAAACCCGTGTGTTCGAGTTTCAGCGTGTAGCTTGCGGGCTGAACTGCGGCAAAGGTGAAAGTTCCAGTTGCGTTGGCGGTGGACGTTTGAACTGCTTTGGTGCTGTCGTTGGTCAACGTAGCGGTTGCGCCCGGAACGCCTCCTCCGGACGGATCGATCACATTGCCGGTGACACTGGCGGTGATTACCTGCGCGTTTAGCTGCAATCCGGCAAAAACCAGAAGCAGCAAGCAGACACTTTTTCTCATTGCGTTCCCCTCGTGTAAATTCCCCTCGGACCGCCGGATAATATCAAAATTCCGTCCGGGATGGAAGCAAGCCTGACAGCATGTCGCGGCCAGGTGAGAAGTTCCTAATTGAGCCAAGTAGAAAGTTCCTATTGACAGCCGAGAGGCAGAAGGATGGAACGAATCGCGATGAGCAAGAGGAACGGACAAGCTGGACTGGTTGAGACGGGCGCGGGACGGGAA
>DASYCD010000403.1:0-21292 GCA_036500405.1 Bryobacteraceae bacterium | reverse complement strand
GCTGCGCGCCGACCGCGAAGCGCGCGAGCGCAAAATGGACCTGATCGGGATCTACCATTCGCATCCCGACTGCGACGCTTATTTTTCCGAAACCGATTTAAAAAACTCCTGCCCCTGGTATTCGTTCGTCGTGCTCTCGATTCAGAAGGCGCTTTTCAATCACGCCAACAGCTGGCTCCCGAACGCCGAACAAACCCACGCAGAAAAAGAGGAACTGATATGGCCCGAATCCTGATCCCCACTCCGCTTCGCCAGTTTGTGGAGAAGCAAGACAGCGTTGAAGCAGCTGGCGGCACCGTCGGCGAAGTGCTGACCGCCGTCGTCACGCGCTACCCCGATCTGAAGAAGCAGATCTACAACGACGAAGGCAAGCTGCGCAGCTTCGTCAATGTCTATGTGAATGATGACGATATCCGTTATCTGAACAAGGACGCCACGCCGGTCAGCGCGACGGACACGCTTTCCATCGTGCCGAGCATCGCGGGCGGCAGAGTCAGCATCCAATAAATCCGCATGGCCAACGAAGAAGTTTCACTCTCCAAAGACGAGATCCTCCGCTACAGCCGCCACCTGATCATGCCGGAAGTCGGCATGGATGGGCAGCTCAAGCTGAAGAAGGCGAGCGTGCTGCTGGTGGGAACCGGCGGCCTTGGCGCTCCGGCCGCGCTTTATCTCGCGGCGGCGGGCATTGGCCGCATCGGCCTGGTCGATTTCGACGTGGTGGATTACACCAACCTGCAGCGTCAGGTAATTCACGGCACGAAGGACGTCGGCAAGCCGAAGATCGATTCCGCGATCGAGAGCATGAGGGATATCAATCCTTACGTGCAGCTCGACCGGCACGAAGTCGCGCTGACGAGCGAGAACGCGCTCGAGATCCTGAAGAATTACGACATCATTGTCGATGGCACGGACAACTTTCCGACGCGCTACCTGGTCAACGACGCCTGCGTGCTGCTGAAGAAGCCGAACGTCTACGGCTCCATCTTCCGGTTCGAAGGTCAGTCGACGATCTTCGCGTATCCGGGCGGCCCGTGCTACCGCTGCCTCTATCCGGAACCGCCGCCTCCAGGTCTGGTTCCGAGCTGCGCGGAAGGCGGCGTGCTCGGTATTCTGCCGGGCACCATCGGACTGATCCAGGCGACCGAAGCGGTGAAGCTGATTCTCGGAATTGGGACGCCGCTCATCGGCCGGCTGCTGCTCTATGACGCCCTTGGCATGAAGTTCCGCGAACTGAAGCTCCGGCGCGATCCGGAATGCCCGGTCTGCGGCGAGCATCCGACGGTGACGAAGCTAATCGACTATCAGCAATTCTGCGGCATGCCGCATCGCGAAGAGGAGGCCAAACCCGTGGCGACGACTGGCGAAATCGATGCTGTAGAGCTGAAAGCGAAGATCGACCGGAAGGACGACTTCACGTTGATCGACGTGCGTGAGCCGCACGAATTCCAGATCGGGCGCATTCCGGGCTCGGTTCTGATTCCGCTCGGCGACTTGCCGAAGAAGCTGGGTGAGCTCGATCAGAACGCGAATTACGTGATGCATTGCAAGATGGGAGGCCGCAGCGCAAAGGCGGTCGAACTTCTGCGGCAGAACGGGTTTAAGAACGTGCAGAACATGACGGGCGGCATTCTCGCGTGGAGCGACAAAGTCGACCCGACCGTTCCGAAGTATTAACTCTCAAGTGTGCGCCGGCTGAGTTCAACTCGGCCGGCGCACCCTAAAAATACCTCTCCCGCAGAATTTTCAGATGGTGCGTCACGTGCCCGGGAACAATATACGCCAGCGCGCCCACCGTGATGAATTTCTCGTTCGCAACCCCGCTCCGCTTCCATCCCTCCGCGGGCATATTCTGGTAAAGCGAAATCGTTGAGAGCCGCACCGTCTGAAACTCCTCGACGTGCGCCGCCCACGGCACGCCATCCGCTTCAGCGCCGGCCGCCGCAATGTCCTGGTCGTATCCCGGCAGCGCCGTTTTGAATCCACGTGAGAACTATAACATCCGAAACGCAAACGCGCGCTCGGTATCGGTGACGTGATTCAGCAACTGCCGGATGCTCCACTTTTCAGGTGCATAACGTCGCAGCGACCGCTCCTCGGAAATCCCGGAAAAGAGCTCCAGCGCCTCTGCTAGCTGCGGACGCAGCACTCCCGCCGGATCGTCGCCGGCAACCTGATTGATGTAGGTGAAAAAATACGGATTTACATCCTGTTCGGTGGGGCGCGGGATCATGATGGAAGAGAGTCTAGCGCAAAATGTCCGACCCTGCCAGCGACCCAGACAACGACCCTTTCCACCTCCAGCGTTTCCTCGAAGCGCAGGATCCCATCCACACCCGCGTGCTCGGCGAATTACACCGCGGACGCAAAACCACCCACTGGATGTGGTATGTCTTCCCGCAACTCCGCGGCCTCGGCCAAAGCCCGATGTCAGAGCGCTACGGCATTTCCTCCGAAGATGAAGCCCGCGCCTACCTGCAGCATCCAATACTTGGCCCCAGGCTGCGGGAATGCGTAGGAATCGTGAACGGCATTGAGGGCCACTCGGCTCATGACATTTTCGGCTATCCCGACGACCTTAAGTTCCGCTCCTGCCTCAGCCTTTTCTCGGCCGCAGCCCCGGATGACGAACTGTTTTCAACAGCCTTACAGAAGTATTTCCCCGAAAAATAGGATTGGAAAATGCGCCGGACCCTGCCGATAATAACGATGGAGCAGCAGTGATGCGAAATTCTGTCGATTCCGAGCGCGAGATTCTGAACACGCACGATAAAGCCCTGCGGATCAATCTCGATCCCATGCGCTACGGCACGTTTGCCGAGATTGGCGCCGGTCAGGAAGTGGCGCGCTGGTTCTTCCGCGTCGGCGCCGCGGCCGGCTCTATTTCGAAGTCGATCTCGGCCTATGACATGGCGGTCAGCGACGCGATTTACGGCCGCTGCAAGCGGTATGTCTCGCGCGAGCGGCTGCAAAGCATGCTGGACCATGAGCATGCTTTGAACCTCGAGCGCCTGCGCCCGCAGCGCGGCGACACCACGGCGTTTTTCGTTTTCGCCGATACTGTCTCCGCCCGCAATTTTCAGGGCACCAACGAATGCCACGGCTGGATGGGCGTCAAGTATCAGGCCCACCCGCGCGATGAAGACAGTCAGATCCTGATCCACGTCCGGATGAAGGATACCGAGAATAACCTCCAGCAGGAAGCGCTCGGGATCGTCGGCGTGAATCTGCTGTATGCGGCCTGCTTCCTCCATCACAAGCCGGAGCAAATGCTGGAATCGCTGCTCGATAACCTGAGCACGGACCGCATCGAAATCGACATGGTGGAGTTCTCCGGCATCGAATTCCGCCACGTGGATAACCGCGTGATGAGCCTTCGTCTCGTGCAGCTTGGCCTCAGCGGCGCGGCGATGTTCGGACCCTCCGGCGAAGTTCTGCAGCCTTCCGAGATTCTGCGTAAACGGCCGGTGCTGGTGGAACGCGGCAGCTTCCGCCCGGTGACGCGCGTCAATATCGATATGCTCGATAGCGCCCATTCGCGCTTCGCAAATGAACTCTCGCCTGAGCGCGCGCCGCAGATCGTGGACCTGATGGAAATCACGATGCGCAACCTGCTCTCCACGGGCAAGATCGATCTGAGCGATTTTCTCGCTCGCGTCGACATGCTGGCCGCGGCAGGCAAGACGGTGCTGATTTCGGATTATTTCGAATATTACCGGCTCGCCGCCTGGATTCGCCGTTATACGTCCGAACCGATCTCGCTCACCATGGGCGTCGCGAGTCTGATCGATCTATTCAAAGAAGAGTTCTACAGCAATCTCGAAGGCGGCATTCTGGAAGCATTCGGCAAACTCTTCACGCGCGATCTGCGCATCTACGTTTACCCGCTCCGCGACTGCGCCACAGGCAATCTGACCACCGTCGAAAACGTCCAGATGCCGCCGCAGGTTGAGGAGCTCTACCATCACCTCGTCCGCGGCGGCAGCATCCGGCAGCTCGATAATTACGACGCCAGTGTGCTCCACATCTTCTCGCGTGACGTGCTGAAGCGCATCGCGAGCGGCGATTGCTCCTGGCACGCCATGGTCCCGCCGGAAATTCTGGACGTGATCCGCAAACACCACCTCCTCGGTTATCACGAGACCGAAGAGATGGCCGCGCACGGCTGAAGATTCACGTCTGCGATATAGTACGCAGAATGAATCGGCGCGATTTTCTTCAGAGTACTCTCACCGCTACAAGCGGGTTCCTGTTCACTGGCGCTTTTGCGAGCGCCGCCGCGGCTCTTCGTAAGAAAGTCAAAATCACCGACGTGAAGTGCATGATCGTGCGCGGCACGTGGGACTGGAATCTCATCAAAGTCGAGACGGACGCCGGGCTCTACGGCATCGGTGAAGCCTATTGGGGCTGGGGCGTCAAGGATCTGGTCCTCAATAAAATGCGCGACATCGTCGTCGGCGAAGATCCGCTGAACGTGGACAAGCTTTACACGAAGATGCTGATGCAGAGCGCCGGCGCCGGCGCGATTGGTGGCGTCACGGTCTCCGCGGCCAGCGGGATTGAGATCGCGTTGTGGGATCTGTGCGGCCGCATTCTGGAGACGCCGGTGTGCAATCTGCTGGGCGGCCGCTTTCGGGATCGCATCCGTTTTTACCGCACGCTGCAAACCCCGCCGGTCGTGACAGACCCCGCATCGTGGCGCGATCAGGCGCTGGCGGCGCGCGCCGAAAAGTGGGGTTGGACCGCCTTCAAATTTCAGGGCGACGGCATCCCCACCAAAACCGATCCCGAATTCAAAGAAGTGGGCCACGATCCTTATGGCCGTGCGCTCACGAACAAAGACTACACCCGCATCGTGTCCACGATGCAGACCGTGCGCGACACGCTCGGTAAAGATACCGACATGGCTATCGAGTGTCACTGGCGCTATGACACGCAGGACGTCATTCGCCTCGGGCGCGAACTGGAATCGACCCATCCGATGTGGCTCGAAGATCCGGTTCCGCCGGAAAATATCGAAGCCATGGCGCGCGTGACGCATTCGATCAACGTGCCGGTTTGCACCGGCGAAAATCTCTACGGACGCCAGGGCTTCCGCCGCCTGATCGAAGAACAGGCGTGCTCGGGCGTCCACATTGATATCCCAAAGTCCGGCGGGCTGCTCGAATCGAAGAAAATTTCCGACGACGCCGAGATGTATTACATCTGGACCGCATGCCACAATCCCGCGAGCCCCCTCGGGACGATCGCGTCATGCCACGCGGCCTCAGCCATGCGCGATTTCCGAATTCATGAACTGGCGAACTGGGTGGATTGGTGGCCGGATCTGGTGGTGCATGAAGGTCCGTTCTGGAAGGACGGCTACTTCACGATTGAAGACAAGCCAGGTTATGGCGTGGAACTGAACCCGGATGTTGCAAAGGCGCACCTGGCTCCGGGCGAAGTCTGGTGGGGTTAGCGGCGGCTAATTTCCCGAAGGCTTATGCACGCTGTCGATCACGAACACCTCAATGGGCGCTTTGTCCGATTCCAGCTTCAATCCGATCTCCTGGATCGCGGTGAAGAGCGAGGGCGCGCTCGATTCGGTTGTCTGCGATGTGGAGGCCGGCTGGGTGAACTCGAGATGAAGGTCAAATAGCCCGGTGAACCCAGTCTTGTCGAAAATGATTCGATCGGATTGCCCCTGCAAAAGTGAGACGAGCTTTGCGACTGCTATAGCGGAACCCTCGAGCGTGGTCCCGGAGCCGCCTGAAATGATGCGCATTGCGCCCCGGGGTAGCGGCGGATGTTGCTCGTCCGCAGAGGAGAATTGAATGAATGAGGGCGCGGGCGGGGTGTGGTCCGCGGACAACCTGGGGCCGCCTTTAAAGATCACCAGATTGTAAACGGGCAGGGTACGGTCTTCGCGGTGTACCTTCAACTGGAAGCGATCCGCCAGCAGGGCCTGAAGCGCGAGTCTGATCTGCGAGATGGGAACGCCGGGCGGGTCGCCCGGCAGCTTCGCCTGAATGTCAAAGCGGTCCACGGCTGCCCAGTCGGGTGCGTTGGCAATCTGTTCCTTGAGCAGCAGTCCGTTCGCAGGCGCGTATGCAAAATTCAGCAGGGAATTAAGCGGAACATTGGTCGCCACTAATCCGTTCCCGCGCGGGCCAATGGAGCCGCCATCCTGGCCGGACACGTTGGGTTTAACGGACGCGGCTTCGAAAGCAGGATTTTGTCCCTGCGCGATCCACACGCATAAAAACAATCCTGAAGCGAGAATGCATGTCCGCACCATCGTCGTTGAGCCTCACAGTATATACGAACGAACACGCGTTTTCGTGTAGCGAACGCCGAAGCGAACGCGGAAAAAAACGGCTACTCCAGGTCGCCGAATTCGGCGCGCATCAGATCGCGCAGCCAGGTCTTATGCTTCGCGAGAAATGATTCGTAGTTTTCAGGATGCGCGGGGTCGAATTGCGGGCCGGTCCAGTCTCTGGCGGGCATCGCCGGCGCCGCGGGGTTCACTTTACCGGCGGGATCTTCGGGCGGGTCAACCTGCTTCCCGAAATATTGATTGCCCGTAAAAGCCATATTCTTCGCGGGCGCCCAGCCGGCGGCGATGTCGTAGGTGCCGTCCTTGTGGCTGGCAGACGCGTGTCCGTAACGCGCGACGCCATCCACGTAGAAGCGATTGCCCGCGAAAACCGCGCCATCCGTCCAGCCGGACCAGTTTGACGCGAGCACCATTTGAACGTCGAGCCCAGGCCCGACGTAGATGGCGTTGTCTTCTACGCGGGTGTTCTCGACGGCGCTGATGTGGAAGATGCGTGTGCGGTCGTTGCGCGAAATATTGTGGCGGACGATCGTGCCGGTGTTCCCGATATTCTGCGCGGCGTTGCGCTGGCCCGGCGAGCAGATCAGCATGAAGCCGCCCTCATTGTCATGGCTGTAGTTGTACTGGAACGTAGTGCCGCGTGAATTGTAGTCGGAATCGAAGCCTTCGCCGTCGTGCGTGTCATGCGTGTCTGAGGCCTCGTTCCACTGGAGCAGCGTGTTGTCGGTGCTCCACTGCCAGATGCCGGCGTTGAAGGAATTGGCGCGCATGTTGCACCGGCGCGCGATGTTGTATTCGACGAGAGCGCCGTCTGTCGCCCACGGAACAATGCCGTCGCCGCCGATGTCATCGACATAGTTGCCTCGGATGACGACGTGCAGGCTGGGAAACCAGTGGTCGCGCGCCCAGTGCGAGCTCTGGCCGGCGATGGCGGAGCGGTCAACTTTCCAGACAATGTTGTTTTCGATCAGGAGATCGTCGAAACGGCTTGGCGTGGTGGTGTCGTTATTGCTGAAAATGATGCCGCCGTTGTCCTTCTTCTCGTTCGTGCCGGAGATGTCGTGGATGTAAAGGCCGGAGACGACGATATGCGTCGCCGTCCCGAAGTTGTCGAGCGCAACGTGGACGCCGCGCCGGACCGCGGGCGCATCGGCGCGGTTCGTGATTTCGAGATGGCGGACTTCGATCTGCTGGACGTTATGGAGAAGCACGGCGTCATCGACAGAACCGTTCGCGTCAATGCGGGGCATCGGGCCATCGCCATACCGGTCGATTACGAGAGGCGCGTTTGGGGCGCCGGATGACGAAGGCCTGAGCTGTTCGTTCCATACCGAACCGGCGTGAAGAAGGATGTGATCGCCAGGCTTAAACTGAGCCGCAGAGATTTTCCCGAGCGATTTCCAAGCTGCCGATTGTGAATTGCCGGCGTTCGTATCGTTGCCGTGCCCGGAATCCACGTAGTAGGTCGTAGCGAGAACCGGTGTGCAGGCCAGGACGACCGAGGCAACGATGCGAAGCGCCAGCATAGGCGCTACCAGTTTGTGATCGAGCCGTCCGGCCGATAATAAAGCTGCGCCCGGTTCGTATCGTACTTTGTCACGTCCATGATCTGGGTCAGCTTGGTCATGTCGAGCTCGACGCCCAGCCCGGGGCGGTCGTTCGGATAGAGCTTGCCTTCTTTGTAGTCACAGAAGACCGGCAGGTACGGCAGCGTCTTTCCGCCGTAGCTGTATTCCATCAGCAGCGGTCCGGAGAACGTGCCGAGCGAGTTCACCAGCGCAGCCGTCGCGATCGGCCCGGTGAAGTGCGGGACAATTCCGATGAAGTGCGTCTCGCACAGCGCCGCGATCTTCATCATTTCGGTAATACCGCCCACGTTCGGCAGCGTGGCGCGGACATAATCGATGTCGTGGTTCTCGATCAGCTTATTGAAATCCCAGCGGCCGCCCCATTCCTCACCCGCGGCGATCGGAACCTTGACCATCGTGCGAATCTTCGGCAGATCGTCATTGAAGCCTTCGGCCCGCACCGGATCCTCGACAAAATACGGCGCCAGGGGTTCGATGAGATTCGCGCAGCGCACGGCATCGATCAGATCGAAGCGCTGATGGAAATCGATACACCAGTCCCCGTTCTTTCCGACGCCTTCGCGCACCTGAACGCATTGCTCATAAGTCTGATCGACCTTCTGATGCGTGTTGTAAGTGGTATTGATCGGCGAGTCCGCCGCGCCCATGCGGAAAGCGCGGAAGCCGGCGGCGATCGTCGCGGCGGCCCGGTCCTTCAGGCTCATCCCCGGCTTAATGCCCGGAATGATGCTGCCCGTGCTGTAGCACTCGCAGTAGTTGCGGGTTGCGCCGCCGAGAATTTCATGCACAGGCAGCTTGAGAACTTTGCCTTTGATATCCCACAGCGCCAGATCGAGCGCTCCCAGCGCATCCTGCTTCTCCCGCCCGGGCGGATAGAAGAACGAGCGCGACATATCCTGCCACAACTTCTCGATGTACTGCGGATCCTGCCCGATGAGGCGGCCCGCGCATTGATTGAGCGTGTCCGGGTAGCCGCCTTCGCCAATTCCCGTGATGCCGGCGTCGGTCTCGATGGTGACAACGGTGTTCGACTGATTGAAGAGCGGATTATGATCCGGCGGAGCGTAAGCGCGCACGCGCGTGATCTTCATCTTCGGCATCGCCGCATTGAGCAACGGCAGATTGGCGAGGCTCACCGTGGAAGCCGCGGCCACGGACTTCAGGAAGGTTCTTCTGTTCATCGGGTCTCCGTGGGCCAGTATATCGCCCGAAGATGCCGTCTATAGCAAATGGTGGCGGCCCTGCTCTTCGAGCATCTTCACGATATCGCTCACCTGCTGCGCGCTGGCCCGATCCGCCACCAGAATTGCGTCGGGCGTATCGACCACAATCAGATCCTTGACGCCGAGCAGCGCCACAATTTTCTTCCCGCAGTCCACGTAATTGCCGCTGGATTTCTTCGCCAGCAGTTCCGAGCGGGATGCGTTGTTATCGGCGTCGCGTGGCAGTAGTTCGTAGACCGCATGCCAGCTGCCCACGTCATTCCAGCCGAAATCGTCGCAGGCTACACCAACCACGTTGTCCGCCTTCTGCAGGACCGCGTAGTCGATCGAGATGTTTTCGCACTTCGGGAAGACCTTGGCGACGCGCGCGGCAAATTCCTTATGGCCGAACGGCGGCAGGCTGGAGATCATGGTCGCCGTCTTCGGAAGGTGGCGCCGCAGACCATCGAGAATGGTCGACGCCTTCCAGAAGAACATGCCAGCGTTCCAGTAGAAGTTGCCGGCGCGAACGAATTTCTTCGCATCCTTCAGGTCAGGTTTTTCGCGGAAGCGCTTGACCGGGGCTGTTTCGAGCTTCCCCTGTTCGACGCCTTTGGGGAACTCGATATAGCCGTAGCCCGTTTCCGCCCAACGCGGCGCGACGCCGAGGACGGCGATCTTGTCCTGCTCCGCTGCGCGGAAGGCGGCGCGAACGAGGCTCAGATAGCGCTTCGGGTTGGAGATGACGTGATCCGACGGAAAGACGCCGAAGATGGCATTGGGATCGGCGGAGGCCAGGATGTGGGCGGCGAGCCCGATTGCCGGAGCGGTGTTGCGCTGGGCAGGCTCGGCGATGATTTGTTTCGCCGGCACCTGCGGCAATTGGCGGACGATCTCATCGCGCACAAATTCGTTGGTAAGGATCCAGATGCGTTCAGGCGGAATGAGCGGGGAGAGCCGCGTCACGGTGTCCTGAATGAGGCTCGCCTCTCCGCCGCCGATATTCAGCACCTGCTTCGCGGTGCGCTTGCGGCTCCGCGGCCAGAAGCGCGTGCCACGTCCACCGGCCAGAATCAGGCCGTAGTAATTTTGCTTTGCCATGCCAGAAATGAGGTTAGCAGGTTTGGGTCGGCTAACGGCTGGAATAGGAAGAAGGCCGCGCCTAACTGATCGGATGCGGACGGACCAGCCGGAATGTCCGGCTCCAGCGGGTCTTCGTGGGGAAGTGGATCACCATGTCGATCAGGTGCGAAACGCCGATCCCCGGATTGGTGAGATCTTCCGTTGTCGCGTCGTACGACCAGTAAATGATCAGCGGCTTACCGATAATATTTTCACGCGGCACCAGCCCCCAGAAACGGCTATCCGACGAATTGTCGCGGTTGTCCCCCATAGCAAGATAGAAGCCGGGCGGCACAACCAGTTCGCCATTCTGCACATTGTCCCGAAGCATCTGCTCGCCGCGCGGATAGACGCCGAATTCAATCGGCGCGCGCGGGAAATTGTCCGCATAATGCGACGGCGGGCGGGTGTAGGCAGTGTAAGGCTCGTCCACCAGATGGCCGTTGAGATAGAGCTTGCGGTCCTCCAGATGGATATGATCGCCCGGAACGCCGATCACGCGCTTCACAAAGTCCTGGCGAATATCGAGCGGGTAGCGAAATACAATGATGTCGCCGCGGTGGACGTCGCTGTAAGGAAGCAGATGAGAGGTCGCCGAATCGGTGGGCGCGTAGGCGAGCTTATCCACCAGCAGATGGTCGCCGACCAGCAGCGTTTCCTCCATCGACCCCGACGGAATCACGAACGCCTGCGCCAGCGCCGTCGTGCCGAACAGCAGAAGGATAAAAGTGACCGCCCATTCGGCGATGAATCCGCGGGGCTGAACCTGCTCTTTTTTCGTGGACATGCGCTACTTCACAGGATACGCGTGGATGAGCCGGAACGTTCGGGCCCACCGCGTCTTCGTGGGGAAATGGATGATGACATCAAAAAGATGGGACACAGTGGCGTCCGGGCTGGAGAGTTCTTCCGTGCTCGCGTTATAAGACCAGTAAATCACAAGCGGCTTGCCAATAATGTTCTCGCGCGGTACGAACCCCCAATAACGGCTGTCCAGCGAATAATCGCGGTTATCCCCCATGGCGAAGAAGTAGCCCGGCGGAACGACCACTTCCCCGTTCACAACGTTTTTTTCCAGCATGCGCTGAGCGCCCTTGTATATGGGCGTGTTGGGATCGTTGGGAAAGTTATCGCGGTAAGAATCCAGATAGTCGGTCTTGTGAACCACGTAGGGCTCATTCAGCATATGGCCGTTGAGCCAGACGCGCTTATTTTCCAGGTGGATATGGTCGCCGGCGACGCCCATCACTCGTTTCACGAACGTTTGTTTAATGTCTTCCGGATAGCGAAAAACGATGATGTCGCCGCGATGGGGTTCTTCGTAGGGAAGCAGCGCTTTGGTCATCCCGCCGGCGGGGGCGAACGCCATCTTATCCACCAGCAAATGGTCCCCGATCAGGAGCGTGTCTTCCATCGATCCGGTCGGAATCACGAAAGCCTGGACCAGCGTCGTGGTGCCGAACAGCAGAAGGATGATGGTAACGGTCCACTCGGCTATGAACCCCCGGGGCGGTTCGGACCTGTTGGATTTAGATGGGGTGTCTCCGGGCGCGGAGGTTTCCGAGACGACTGATTCCGATGGATCCACTACTTTCCATTGTAAGGGGGGTGCGCTGTTATTCTGGGAGCACTCACCGGCGAGTCGAATTATGGGCAGTTCCACTACCGTTCCTCCCCTCGCCGAAATTCCGGAAAATCCGGCCCGCCCAGCCATCAACCCGGCGTATCTTGTTGTCGTTTGTACACTTTTCGCCGCCGCGGCCCAGATTTTGCTCAAGTTCGGAGCCCTCCACCCGCTGCCGCCCGTCCATTTTTCCGATTCCGCCAGCGTGACCGCTTTTCTGACGGCGCTCACCGGCGATTGGCCGCTCCTCATCGGCTACAGCCTCCATGCCTGCAATGCGATGCTGCTGATTCTGGCGCTGCGTCACGGACATCTCTCGCTGCTCTATCCCTTATACGCGCTTTCCTACGTTTGGGTAGATCTGCTTTCGCTGCACTACTTCCATGAACATCTGAACATCTGGAAGGAAGCCGGGATTGTGCTGATTATCGGGGGCGTCGCGGTGCTCGGAAAGGCTTCCAGAGAATGACCGAGACGCCGTTGAGTTCGATTGTTCTGGTTCTGGTGGCGTCCTTCATCGGGTCCTTTGGGGCAGTGTTTCTGAAGCTGGGGGCGGCTCACCTGAGCCGGGGAATTCGAGGCCTGTTCAACTGGCAACTGATCGCCGGGATCGGGCTGTTTCTCGGGTCGAGCGTTCCTTTCATCATGGCGCTGAAGCATGGCGAACTCTCGGTGCTGTACCCCATGGTTTCGCTGAGCTATGTCTGGGCGATGCTGTGGTCCCGGATGCTATTCGGGGAGCCGATTACGAAGCAGAAGGTAGGCGCGCTCGCGCTGATTTTGGGCGGCATTCTGTGCATCGGCGTGGGCGGCCGCTAGCTCGGATTCTGGCCCACGGACTGCACCGGATCGCCCCAATGCGCTCCGCTACCCTGTGTCTTGCGCTCGCGATACCTCTCTGCGCACAATTCAAAAGCACAACGCAGCTTGTGGTGGCGCCCACTACCGTGACCGACGCGAAAGGCCGGTTTGTCGATGGACTGACGGCCGACGACCTGATTCTGACCGACAACAGTGTGCGGCAGGCGATACAGATGGACTGGATGACTTATCCAATCGATCTCGTGGTGGCCGTGCAAACCAGTGCGAATTCCGGGCCCGTCATCGACAAGCTCGGCGGGACGGGCACGCTGTTTTCGGAGATGCTGGCGGGCGGAGCAGGCGAGACCGCCATGATTTCCTTCAGCGATACTGTGCATCTGCATCAGGATTTTACGGCGGATTCGGGCGCGGTGCGGCATGAGATGCGGATGCTGCGGATGGAAGGCGGGGATGCGCATGCGCTCGATGCGATGGGGCAGGCGCTGACAATGCTTGGCGCGCGGCCCGCGGGGCGGCGGCGGATCATTCTCATGATTGCGGAAAAGCGCGACCGCGGCAGCGACGCCAAACTGCCGGAGATCATGGCGCGGGCGCAACGCATGAACGTGGCCGTGTATTGGGTGACGTGGTCGCCGTTTCTGCAGCCGTTCACGGTGAAGAACAAGGTCAAAGAGGATCTGAAGCCGATCGACGAACGGAAGCCGTTCCGGGCGTGCATTTCCTGCCCGCGGCGCGATGAAACTCCGGTTCCCTATGAGCCGGGGCCTGGAGGTTTCCGGTACGCGCTCGGCGAACTCGCGCGTATGGCTGAGCCGGATCTATCGAGTCTGTTCACCGCGACGACTGGAGGGCGAGCGCTGAGCTTTCTCAAAAAAGACGCACTCGAACAGGCGATTCAGCTCATCAGTCTGGAAGTTCATCGGCAGTACATCCTCACATTCCAGGCGCCGGTCGGAGAGTCCGGAATGTTCCATTCGATTCAGGTGTCAGTGCAGGGGAATCCGAAGCTGCGGGTCACGACGCGGTCGGGATATTGGGCCGTCGAATAACCTGTACCATGGAAACCGTGAAAAATGGGGCGCAGAAAACGGATGGGGAGCGCGACTTGCTCGAAAAAATTGCCGCGATGCCGCAGCCGGATCGGGGAATGGCCGAACGAATTCACGCGATTGTAAGAGCGAATGCGCCGATGCTCTCGCCAAAGACGTGGTACGGCATGCCGGCGTGGGCGAAGGACGGGGATGTGGTGTGTTTCTTCCAGAGCGGCCAGAAGTTCAAAACCAGATATGCAACGCTCGGGTTTAGCGATAAGGCGAAGCTCGACGCCGGGCAGATGTGGCCGAATGCCTTCGCACTGATGGAATTGGGGCCGGACGAGGAGAAGAAGATCGCGGCTCTGGTGAAGCAGGCGGCCGGTTAAATTGATGGTTTTCACGAAACGGCTGCGCGAGGGCGTCCGGCGGGGAGAGATCACGTGCAGTGTGCGGATGTGGGAGCGCCCGCACGTGAGGGTTGGCAACCGGTATCGGATGGAAGAAGGCGAAATCGAAGTTGATTCCATCACGCCCATCGGGGTTCCCGATATCACGCCGCTGCTGGCGCGGGAGTCTGGATTTCTGGGCGTGGTGGATCTGCTGAAGGTGGCGAATCACGGGCGCGGCCGGAACGTTTATTTAATTCGCTTCCATTACATACCACCGCTGTAAAGATTTCGTATATTGGCGCACAAGTTGCTTCAATTTCGAGGGTAGGAGGAATTGTCTATGAAACGTTTTCTGAATGCTTCGCTGGCTGGTTTGATTCTCACCACGGGCCTCGCGTTGACAACCCCGATGGCTTCGTTCGCGCAGGATCACCGCTATCACGATAAGAAACACAACGATGATCACAGCTGGAATGACCACGAGCAACAGGCTTACCGGATCTGGCTCAAGGACCACCATCGGAAGGAAGTGGAGTTCGACAGGATGAACGCCAAAGATCAGCAGAACTACTGGAACTGGCGGCATTCGCATTCGGATGCGCTGTTGAAGATCAATATCCGTTAGCGGTGGCGGCTAGTTCGGCCTCCCTGATCTCCGGCGGCGCCAGAATTCCGGTTGCCGCCGGGAAGCGGATAATATAGGCCGATCCTTCGTTCTCAATCGTTTCCACTTCAATAGTTCCACCTGCAAGCGCGACAAACTGGCAGACCAGAGCGAGCGTGAAGCCCGGGTTGCGTTTTCCGGGCGATGATTGGTAGTACGGATCGAAGACGCGTTCTCTTGTCGCGTCGCCCACTTTTCGATCGTCCCGAATCACCAGTTGAATGCCGGCTTTGTGCGGCATCGTGGAGACCTCGATCGCCGCGCCCTTGGCGGTTGCGTGGCGGCAATCGGTAATCAGACGCAGTACGTTTTCGCGGAGAAGAGAGGGATCGGCCAGAATCAGCGGGATTCCGGAGCGCAGATGGAATGTCGCAGTGCGGTGAACGCCCAGAGCTTTGCGGATGGGTTCGCGAAGGCCGGTCAGGACTGCGTTGAGATCAAGCGGAATCGCGCGCCCCGCGTCCGTGCGGCCAAGCGTAATCAGTTGCTGAACGATCGTCTGCTGCTGGAGTGAGTGCTCGTAGACGTCCCAGAGAAGACGCGCTGTTTCGCCCTGCGTATTTTCAATCAGGAATTTGATCGACTCATCCATGCGGCTCTGCGACTCCGCGAGCTCGCGGCCCAGGCCGGTCGCCATCAGGGTGAGGGCATTCATCTTCTGAATCTGTCGATCGCGCCGCTCCGCTTTGCGGCGCTCGGTAATATCGCGGAATGCGATGATGACGCCGAATGTTTTTCCTTCGTCGCGGTTCTCCGAAATCTCGGCTTCGATGATGGGCGGATCGAAATCGCCGCGCGGTGAAAGGATGAACGTGTGGAATCCAGGCGCCGCGGCAGTCGCCACGGGACGGCCGGTGGTTTCATCGCTCAGGCGAAACACCTCATCGAGCGGAAGACCTTTGGCTTCTTCGCTGTCCCAGCCGGTGAGCAGGGCAGCGGGTTTGTTCATCAGAGCAATATTGCCGGCTTCGTCTGTCGCGATCAGACCGTCCGCCACATTCTGAAACGTCGCGGAAAGCCAGGCCTGGCTGACGCGCAGCTTCTGCTCCATTTTGTGGCGCCAGAGCGCGACTTCGATCTGAACACGGAAGTCGATGCCATGGAATGGCTTGACGATGTAGCCGAAGGGCTCGGTGATGCGGGCGCGGTCAAGCGTTTCCCGATCGGCGTGCGCGGTGACGAAGATGACGGGAATGTAGAAGCGTTTCCGGATCTCATCCGCGATTTCGACCCCATCCATTGGGCCGCGCAGGCGAATGTCCATCAGGATGACGTCCGGCTTCAGATTGCCGGCATTCAGAATGGCGTCCTCGCCGTTATCCGCGACCGCGACGACCTTGTACCCGGCCTGTTCCAGCCGCTTCTTCAGATCGAGGGCGATCAGCCCCTCATCCTCGACGATGAGAATCTCAACGTTCATGAAGTACCTGATGAACGTATCGGCAAATTTGAGGAAAAAGTTTAGGGCTTAGCGATTGGCTTCAATCGTGGCGGAGACTTCTTCCCATTCGGCGAGAAGCTGGGTCATGTCGTTGCGGCGGGATTCGAGGATGCCCGCAATTTCGATGCTCTCGTCGGCGCTCTGGAAATGGGAGAGCGCCTGTTCGAAATCCGCGATTTCGACCTCCAGCCGCGTGACTTCGTCTTCGATGGAGCGCTGGCGCTCTTTCATCTGCCGGAGTTTGATGGGATTGAGGCGGCCGGTTCCCTGCTGTTTCGGCTTTTCCGCCTGCTGCTGAGGCTGTTGCTGTTTTTGAGGCTGCTGCGCCGGTTTGCCCTGCCGGTGATGCTGCGGTTTTGCTTCGTGTTGTTTCGGCTGGTGCGCCAGCGCTGGAGTCGCCGCCGCCGTCGTGGCGCCGCCATTCTTGCGCCAGATATAGTCCTCGTAATTATCGGGGTACGGGGTAACAACGCCGTCCGCCACTTCGATGACGCGCGTGGCGAGATTGTCCAGGAAGTACCGGTCGTGTGAAACGAAAACGACCGTGCCGTTGAATTCGCGCAGCGCGTTCAGAAGCACGTCTTTCGCCCGAATGTCGAGGTGGTTGGTGGGCTCATCGAGCAAGAGAAAATTTTTCGGCGTCATGAGCATGCGCGCGAGCGCATAGCGGTTGCGCTCGCCGCCGGAGAGCACGCCGATCCGCTTGAAGACATCGTCTTCGGAGAAGAGGAATGAGCCGAGAATGTTGCGCAACTCGGTGTTGGATGCGCGCGATGCGACGGAGCCGATGTCGTCCAAAAGAGTGGCCTCGGGATCGAGGGCCTTGTACTGATCCTGCGCGAAATAATCGGGCTCGGCGTTGTGCCCAAGGGTATATTCGCCCGCGGAGACCGGCTCTTCGCCCGAAAGCAGGCGGATCAGGGTGGACTTGCCGGCCCCGTTGACGCCGACAAGCGCAATGCGGTCGCCTCGCTCGATGTGGAACGTGGCGTTCGAAAACACGAGCTTCTGCCCGTAGCTCTTCGCCACGCCGCCCATTTCCGCGACGATGCGTCCGCTCTGTTTCGGCTGCGGGAAGCGGAAGTGAATGGTTTTCTCGTCCGCCGGAAGTTCGATGCGCTCGATCTTTTCCAGTTCTTTGATGCGGCTCTGCACCTGCTTCGCTTTGGTGGCCTGGTAGCGAAAGCGGTTGATGAACGCTTCGAGCGCTTCAATTCGCTCTCGCTGGTTTTTATATGCGGCCTCGAGCTGGGCGCGCTTCTCTGCTTTCTGCGATTCGTATTTCGAATAGCCGCCGGTGTAGAAGTGGACGCGCTTGTTCCAGATCTCCGCGATTTTGGTGACGGTGACGTCGAGAAAATAGCGATCGTGCGAGATCAGCACGAAAGCATGCGGGTAATTGGAGAGATAGGTTTCGAGCCAGTTGCGGGCTTCGATATCGAGGTGGTTGGTGGGTTCGTCGAGCAGCAGCAGGTTGGGCTCTTCGAGCAGGAGCTTCGCCAGCGCAATGCGCATCTGCCAGCCACCGGAGAATTCTTCGACGCGGCGCTCCCAGTCGGTGCGCGGAAAGCCGAGCCCGGCGAGAACGGAGCCGACGCGCGATTCCACGTTGTAGGCGTCGCGGGCGGTAAATTCGTCCTGAATTTCGTGATAGCGCTCAGCGATCTGGCGGTATTCGGGGCTCTCATGATCGAGCTCCGCCATGCGCTGCGCGAGGTCTTTCTGCTCTTGCTCGAGTGCTCGCAGGGCTTCGAAAACCGACATGCATTCAGCGAAGACAGTGCGGCCGGTGAGGTGGATACCGTCCTGCGGCAGATAACCGGCGCGGACGGCTTTGGCGGCGTTGACGGAGCCGTAGTCGAGCGATTCGATATCGCCGAGAACCTTGAGGAGGGTGGATTTGCCCGTGCCATTCGCGCCGACAATGCCGACGCGCTCTTTCGGCGTAATCAGCCAGTTCAGTTCTTCAAACAGGATGCGGGGGCCGAAGCGTTTCCCGGCTCCGGAAAGCTGGATCATTGGGGTTTTCGGGGTGTTAAGAACAATTATAGCGAGCGGATGGAAAGGTATCCGAAAGTGGGCTAATAGTGCGTTGATAAAGCAGAAGTTGCTATGGGACCACTGATTTCCAGTCCGAGCTGACGCCGGACGGCTGCAGGCTGCAAGGCTTTCGCGGCGGCTTACGATCTGGACGACGCAGTTTACGAGTTACTGGCCGACGATTCCGCTACGTGACACCCGCAGAGTCGGGATGCCCGATGATGGCAGAATAATGCTTGTGCGTATCAGGAAATCGATTCCACTTCCGGCGGAAGTACGTGCTCGTCTGGACCGGATCCGTGTGGAACGAGATCATAAAGACGTCGTAATTATCTTTCGTCATCAACTCGCCTGAACGAGGAGGCGGAAGATACACTCGAATACCAGAAATACCGCGAGGATGACGGCGGGAGACCGGCTTAGGGAAGCCGCTCATCCGGTCACAACCAGTATTGCCAGTGGCCGCCGATAACGACGTACGCGGCTAACACCCCATTCGTCGTCGCATGCATCAAAATGCAGTCCCACAGATTGCGCGTGCGCACCATCCACCAATTGAAGATGATGCCAGTCACCAGGCCCACATCCCAAAACGAGCCGTGCTCAACAGCAAACAGCGCGGCGACCAGCCAGAATGCCTGAGGTGCGTAAGCACCAAGCGGGATGCGGGTGAAATCGTTCGAATCGATCAGCCAGCGCATCAGCCAGCCGCGCCAGAAAAGCTCCTCCAGAATCGGCACAGCGACGACGCTGATGGCGATCCGGAACAACAGAAAAACGGCATCGTTCTTCGCTGCCGGAGGCGTATTCCCCACGGGATGACCGGTGATCGCGTTGTCGAACAGAATGAGATGATGCCAGCCCGGCACCAGCACATCAGGCCCGATCCACACGAAGAACACGGCAATACCGAGCAGAATACTCTGCAGCGGCCGCGTGGGCGCTAAGCGCAATACGGGGAGAGAAACCGCCGCGATCGCCGCAAGAGAAACCAGCAGGCGGACGGCGGGCGAAATAGGGACCACCGTTTGCAGCGCCAGGAGCGCAATGAAGACTGCAAACGGAAGTACGTACGGAACCGCGGGATGCCGAAGATTCAAAACGGATCAGAACAACGAGTTCGAGTTAGAGACCGTCCGGACAACGGACGCATGCGCCAGATAACGGTACGGATTCACCGGCGTGGAGTGGATGCGAACCTCGTAGTGGAGGTGTGGTCCCGTCGCGCGGCCTGTCATGCCAACCAGGCCCAGGGTTTCACCCTGACGGATTTCAGCGCCTTCCATCACGTCGATCTTCGAAAGATGGCCGTAAAGGGTCTGATAGCCGTTGCCGTGGTCGATGATGACGCACCGTCCATAACCGCTATTCCAGCCAGCGGAAACGATCACGCCATCGGCGGTCGCTTTCACCGGCGTTCCCATCGGGGCCGAAATATCGACGCCGGTGTGGCGCGCGCCCTCGCCGGAGAACGGGTCGGTCCGCTCGCCAAAACCGCCCATCAGGCGGCCGGTAACCGGCCAGAGGCCCGGGAGGATGTTCGTATCGCCACGCGTGAAAATGGTACGGCTGCGGCGAGTCAGATTAGTTGTACGAAGGTAGTTGTACTCAGCCAGCGACTCAGTCATGGAAGGAACGAGCGGGGATTCAGCGGCCAGATCCGGCGAACCGGCGATCTGGTTACGAATTCCGTACGCCGTGGAAACTTCGGTTGCCAGCACCTGCAGGGTGGCTAACTGCTGATTCGTCGTCTTGACCTGTTTCTGGAGGGTATCGTACCGTTCGCGAAGGACTTCAGTTTCGTGCTGGAGGGCGTTGTAGTTGGAGACCTTCAGAGCCATCCTGGCATAACTGCCCGCGACGCCAAAGAGACAAAGCATCGCAAATCCAAGGACACCGAACGCACCGTATAAAAAGCGATGGGGTACGTGGACGCGGCGGAGCCGTCCGTGGAGGGAATGGGCCAGAACAACAATGAAATAATCCTGCTTCAAATACCTTCTCCTTGACGCCTAATCGCAATGAACAACTGCGACTCGGAGGCGGCGCCTGTGGGGGATTAGTTTTTTGAATTCGCGCGGCTTTCAGAGTCCTGCCCGAGGGCGGCCACGGATACTGCCTAAATCAAGAAACTCAGGTTAACACTCATTAAGGTTGCAAGTCAACCCAAATCACTGCTAACATCCCGGCTTGCCCACCAGTATACCAGGCCGTCACTTCGCCCGCAACCTTATCCAAAGTAAAAGTCTTTTGTTTCAATTAGTTAAGCGAGATTTTCAGCAGCGTTATATAGGCTCCGCAGCCGGCTGGGTATGGAGTATTATTCACCCTTTGGTGCTGTGGCTGAGCTACGTTTTTATCTTCCAGACAATGAGGATGAATCAGACGCCGAACTACGCGCTGGTGCTGTTCGTCGGGATGCTGCCCTGGTTCCTCTTCAGCGAGACCGTGATGCGATCTTCGAACTCGATTCTGGAGCACACGAACCTGATCACGAAGACGGTCTTCCCCTCCGAGATTCTTCCGGTTTCGATCTTCCTCTCGTCGCTGGCGAGCCATGTGGTGGTGACGGTGATCGCCGCGGTGTTTGCTGCGGTCGCGGTGGGCGGCTTGAGTCCCGCGCTGCTTCTGCTGCCGGTCTGGGCATTGCTCGGGGCCTTGTTTTCCATCGGGGTGAGTTGGATCGCGGCCGGTCTTCAGGTCTATCTGCGGGACACCGCCCAGGTCGTCACAGTCGTCATGACCTTCTGGTTCTGGTTGACGCCGATTTTCCTCACCGAAGACAAATACGAACGCTGGGGACACTGGATTCTGCGCTGGAATCCGATGGCGTATTTCGTGCGCGCTTACCGGTACATGCTGATGGGGGATGCCGGACGTCCGCTGCACGATATGGCTGGCGCAGCGATGTTCGCCGTCGCGGCGTTCGTGCTCGGCGGGCTGTTTTTCCGGCAAATGAAGAAGGGGTTTGCGGACGTTCTGTAACGGGAATTTCAGCGGATGTCGAAATCCGCGGTGCGGACTACAGGGTCGCCTGTTTGGCGGACGA
>DASYCD010000402.1:0-12841 GCA_036500405.1 Bryobacteraceae bacterium | reverse complement strand
TCCCCCGCGCTCAAACCGCCTCATCCGCGCTCACCCGCTAAAATGGTATCTCCCATGTCAGGAACCGAAGAATTCTATCGCATCCAAAAGCTGCCCCCCTACGTCTTTGCCGTCCTCAACGAAATGCGCGCAAAGGCACGGGCAGCCCAGATGGATGTCGTCGACCTCGGTATGGGTAACCCCGACGGCGAGACACCCAAAATCATCGTAGATAAGCTTGTCGAAGCGGCGCGCAATCCGCGCAATCACCGCTATTCGCTCTCGCGCGGCATCCCGAATCTCCGCGAAGCCATCTGCGCCCGCTACAAGCGCAATTACGACGTCGATCTCGACCCCGAAAAAGAAGCCATCGTCACCATCGGCGCCAAAGACGCACTCGCCCATCTCCTCTTCGCCACCATCGGCCCCGGCGACATCGTTGCCGCGCCGAACCCCGCTTATCCGATCCATCAGTACGGCGTCATCATGGCCGAAGGCCATTCCGTCCTTCTCCCCATGCCAACGGCGGACGAGTTCATGAACCGGCTGGAAGCGCTCTACCGCGAGTCGCCCAAGCCGCCCAAGATCCTGCTGATCTCGTTCCCGCACAACCCCACCACCACGTGCGTGGATTTGGACTTCCTCACGAAAATCGTCGAGCTCGCCCGGAAACACGGCACGCTGATCGTGCACGATTTCGCTTACGCCGATTACGGCTTCGATGGCTACAAACCCCCGAGCATCCTGCAGGTGCCCGGCGCGAAAGACCTCGCTGTCGAAATCTTCTCCATGTCGAAGAGCTACGAAATGGCGGGATGGCGCGTCGGCTTCTGCCTGGGTAGCCAGCGCATGATCGCCGCGCTCGCCCGCATCAAGAGCTATCTCGATTACGGTACCTTCCAGCCGATCCAGATCGCATCCATCGTCGCGCTGCGCGACTGCGAGGCCGATACGGTCCGCATCTGCAAGTCGTACGAACACCGCCGGGACGTTCTCGTGGACGGCCTCGCCAAAGCGGGATGGCAGGTCGAGCCGCCCAAGGGGACCATGTTCCTCTGGGCCCAACTGCCGGAAAAATTCCGCGCCATGGGCTCTCTCGAATTCGCCAAGAAGCTGCTCCAGGAAGGCCTGGTAGTGGTTTCGCCCGGCATCGGCTTCGGCCCCCTCGGCGAAGGTTTCGTGCGCTTCTCGCTCGTCGAAAATGAGCACCGCATTCGTCAGGCGACACGCGCCATCGGGCATTTCCTGAAATCCAACTAGCGGCCGCCGTTCGGGCGAACCGCCGGCCTCCCCGCGGTAATACAGTAAAAGCACCATGTCCGGATCGTGTCTGCTTCTCGTCGCCCTTTCGTTTCTCGCTGCGCCAGCCTGGGGACAGTTCGGCGGCGGGGGTGGGGGCGGCGGCATCCCGATGACGACCGGCCGCAGCGCGGCGCCTCGGGACAAGCCCGAAAAAAAGAACCCAACCGAACGCCCCGTTCACGGTACAGTAACGGACGCCGCCGGCAATCCCGTAGCCGGCGCCGTTGTTGAGCTGAAAAATAAGCGCACGCAGGAAATCCGCTCCGTCGTCACTCGTGATAAGGGCACGTACCTGTTCGACGGCCTGATCAAAGACGACGACTACGAGCTCACTGCCAGCCAGAAGGACCGCGAAAGCAAACCGCACGTCCTCAGTACGTATGACCCGCGCGAGAATCCCATCGTCAACCTGCAGATGACTGAGCACCATTAAACAAGGCCCGGCGCATAAAGAAATCCTCTGTGCGTCGGGACTCTTTTGCGCGCAACTTTCCTCTCTGCAAAGCGTTTGATAATACAGAGATTCCATGCCGCGAAAATTCCTCACTCTCGCGCTGGCTGGCCTGACCCTCATGGCTACCGGTTTTGCTGCCAAAAAGCCGAAACGGGCTCGCGCGGCGGAACTGGCGGCGCCCAAAATCCCCCAGATGACGGAAGACCAGAAGGCGCTGCACGCGTTGAACCGTCTCACCTTCGGCCCGCGTCCCGGCGATCTGGAGCAGGTGAAGAAAATGGGCGTCCAGCAATGGATCGAACAGCAGCTTCACCCGGAATCCATTCCCGAAAATCCCGTTCTTCTCGCAAAGCTCGAACCGCTCGACACGCTCGGCCTCTCCACGAAAGCGATGCTTCAGAAGTACCCGTCGCAGCAGATGATCAAGGCGATGAGCGACGGCCGCATGGCGCTGCCCGAAGATAAAGAGACGCGCGCGGCCGTTCAGACCGCAATCGAACGTTATCGCCACCGCCAGACCGCGGCCGCGGCCAATGCGGCCGTTCCCACCACGCCCAAGGTCGGCGAAGTCACCATCGGCGACATGCGCACGAAAATTCAGACGCCTCCCCCGCCATCGTCCGAAGGACCTGTTACGCCCACCGCGCTGAACGATCTCCCGCTCAGCCAGGACCAAAAACAGGGGCTGCTGCGCGGCACTCCCGAAGCTCGCGCCGCTCTGGTGGAATCGCTCCCGGAGGACGAGCAAATTGACGCGATCGAAGCCCTCCCGCAGCCGATGCGCAATCGTCTCGCGCTTGCAGGCTCCCCCGCCCTGCGCCGCCGCATCGAAATCCTCACCACGCCCAACCAGGTGGTCAACCGCGATCTCACCGAAGGCAAGCTGCTGCGCGCCATCTATTCCGATCGCCAGCTCGAAGAAGTCTTGACCGATTTCTGGTTCAATCACTTCAACGTCTATCTCAACAAAGGCGCGGACCGGTACATGGTCACTTCCTACGAGCGCGATGTGATTAGTCCGCACGTGCTCGGCAAGTTCAAAGACCTGCTACTGGCCACTGCACAAAGCCCGGCCATGCTCTTCTATCTCGATAACTGGCAATCGGCGGCGCCCGGCATGATGCGTCCATTCGCGCCGCCGAAACAGAGGAAGGCTGGCCTCAACGAGAACTATGGCCGTGAGTTGATGGAACTGCATACGCTCGGGGTCGACGGCGGCTACACCCAGCAGGATGTGACCGAGGTTGCGCGCTGCTTCACCGGCTGGACGATCCGCCAGCCGCAGCAGGGCGGCGGTTTCTTCTTCAATCCGCGCACGCACGATCGCGGCGAAAAGCATGTGCTCGGCGTCACGATTCCCGCGGGCGGCGGCATGGAGGACGGCCTCAAAGTTCTGGATATTCTGGCGAAGAATCCTTCCACCGCGCGCTTCATTTCGAAGAGCCTCGCGATCCGCTTTATTTCGGACAATCCGCCGGACGAGCTGATTGACCGCATGGCCGCGACGTTCACGAAGACGGATGGCGATCTTCGCGAAGTCATGCGCACCATGCTGACTTCGGACGAATTCTGGGCCGCCGCCAACTTCCGCTCGAAAATGAAATCGCCGCTCGAGATGGTGGTGAGCGCAGTTCGCGCGGTGAAAGGCGATGTCGAAAATGCGCGGCAGATGTCAACCCTGATGAACACGCTGGGCGAGCCGCTCTATTTGAAGATAGAGCCCACCGGCTATACGAATCGCGGCGCGGACTGGCTCAATTCAGCTTCGCTGCTGGCGCGTATGAATTTCGCCAACAGCCTGGCGCAGGGGAAGGTAGCGGGCGTGAAAGTTGACCTCACGCAGTTCTCCGGCGATGCGACTCAGATTGAACACAACATTCTTCTGACGGACGCCTCAGCCGCATTGCAGTCCGCCATCGACTCCGGTATGGGCACGGAAATTGCCGGCACCCGCGTAGCGGGCCTGACGCTCGGCTCGCCCGATTTTCAGCGACGGTAAACAGAGGAAACCATGCAACTCTCCAGACGCCTCTTTCTACGTGATTCAGCCATCGCGATGGCAGGTATCGGCGCAGCGCCGCTCTGGCTCCAGCGCGCGGCGCTCGCAAACGAAAGCGCCGGCGCGCGAAAGAAGATTCTGGTCGCGTTCTTTCAGCGCGGCGCGGCGGACGGTCTCAACATCGTGATCCCTCACGGCGAACAGCGCTACTACGATCTGCGCCCCACCATCGCCATTCCTCGTAACGAAGTTCTCGAGCTCGACGGCCTGTTCGGGTTGCACCCATCCCTCGCGCCGCTCAAGCCACTCTGGGACAAGCAGGAGCTCGCCATCGTACACGCCGCCGGATCGCCCGATCCCACGCGCTCCCACTTCGACGCCCAGGATTACATGGAATCCGGCACGCCGGGCGTGAAGGCAACCGCCGATGGTTGGCTCAATCGCGCGCTGGCGCCGGAGGCCGGGAAGCCCTCGCCCGTGCGCGCCGTCAGTCTGGGCCCAACGCTTCCCCGCGCCATGCGCGGCAGGAATGATGCTGTAGCGGTGGAGAGCCTCGGAGCCTTCACAGTGCGCGATGCCGCCGCTGCGAAAGCGCTCGAAGCCATGTATGCCGGCACCTCAGACCAGATTCTGAACGGAACCGGACGCGAGACATTCGAGGCCGTGTCCCTGCTCCAGTCGCTCCAGAAAACGCCGTACCAACCCGCCGGCGGCGCCCAGTATCCCGCGGGCCGCTTCGGCGCCAGCCTGCGGCAGATCGCGCAGATCGTCAAGGCCGATGTTGGTCTCGAAGTCGCCTTTGCGGATATCGGCGATTGGGACCATCATGTTCAGGAGCCGACTCGTATGCCTCAGCGCCTCGCCGAATTCGGCGCGTCGCTCGCGGCGTTCTATCAGGATATGGGCGATCGCATGGAAGACGTGGTACTGGTCACGATGTCGGAATTCGGCCGCGCCGCGAAAGAAAACGGCGACCGCGGTACCGACCACGGCCACGCCAACGCCATGTTCGTAATGGGCGGACCGGTCAAGGGCGGGAAAGTGTACGGCCAGTGGCCCGGCCTCGCGCCCGAACAGCTCTACGAAAATCGCGACCTCGCGCTCACCACGGATTTCCGCGACGTCCTCGGCGAAGCCGTCTACGGCCATCTGGGCAATCACCAGATCGACAGGGTCTTCCCCGGCTACCAGTCAACTCCAGCGAAGTTCAAAGCCTACCTGAAAGCCTGAATTACTTAAACCGCCGCTTATACTCAAAATCCACTCCCACATACCCATTCTCTTCGCGCGCCAGAATTGCCGACCACCGCTGATTAAACGCCCACTCCGCGCGAATCAGCTGCTGGCTCGTATTGGAAACATCCGTGATGTACGTGAACAGAATGTCAGGCGTCACCTGTTGTTCCACCGTCAGCCGCGCCCCCGGCGTGCCCCCCACACCCGCCAGCTGCGGATCGATCTTGATCCGGCTCACCCCAAAGAAACGCTGCAGTCGCCCAGCCAGCGGCGTCGCCAGCGTCTCCCCCAGAAGTGTAGAAGCGCCAAGCTGTTCGAACGTCGGCGTGGGCGCATTTCCGCGCAGCGCAATCGACGGATCATCCGGCGTACGCCCGGTCGCCAGCAGCGCGACAATATCCGAAAATTCCAGCGGCGGATCCGAGCGATACGTGAATCCCAAATGCGAAGGCGGCCCGGTCACCGTCAATGTCACATCCACCCCGCGCGCCCGCGTCTGCAGGTCAACATCGAGAATCGGATCGATCTTCGCAGCGTTATAAAACGAAATCGTACCCCGGCTGATGGTGTATTTATTCCCAAAGAAGAGCACGCTCCCCTGCGAAATATTCACGCGCCCAAGCAGCGCCGGGCTGGATATCGTGCCGCGCAGCCGCAGCGACGCATCCGCCTGAATACTCTCCGCCACCTTGGATTGCAGCGCCACATCAGGCGCCGTCTGGATCTGAATATCGAGATTCATCCCGGCCAGCGAATCATCACCGGCCGAAGGGATCGGCGCACTGTGGCTGATATCGGCGAGCATGCCCGCCGTATCCTGCTGTGGATTGAAAACCAGCCGCCGCACAGTGATCGTCCCGGAAATGCTGCTGCGCTGCGGGTTATGCACCAGCTGAATCTCCGAATCCGAGACAGAGCTGATACCCGCCGGATAACGCAGACGGACATCCTTCGTCTTCGCCGAAAATTGAAACGCCACCGCGCCATTCGTCAACGTCGCAAATCCCGTGCCCATGAATTTGCCGCCACCCGTATCGGCGCTGAACGACTGGATCTGCGCGCGATTCCCGGAGAAAACAATCTCGCCGGTCGCGTTGGTAAGCCCATTGGTGAAATCGGCATAGTGAAATTCCCCGCTTTGAATGCTGGCGCTGCCATTCAGATCCGGCGCACTCCAGTTCCCGCGAATATTACCGCGCACGGAAACCGTACCGGATGAAGCGAGATCCGGAACGAAATTGCGAATTGTCGCCAGACTGACATTTCCCTGCACTCGCAGATTCAGCGGCGAAGAACTCGCCAGATCCGCAGTACCGCTGAGCGTCAGGTCCGTGTCGGGCGCCTGGAGATGCGCGGAATCGACGTGAAGAACCGATTTCTCCAGCGACACCTTCAGCGGTTCCACGGCGCTGGCGCTGAAACCCGGTATCGCCGTCGCGAGCGGCGTTCCCGGCAGTGGATGCACTTCCAACTGGCGTACAGTAGCCGTTGCCGAAAATTGCGCCGGCGAGAATAGCGGCCCGTTGAAATCTACCTGGCCTTCCGCGCTGCCGTCGAACGTGATGTTATTGGCCTGCGCCTGCGTCACGATCACCGCCGCCAGCGCGTTCAGCCCTGCATTCGAAAACGTAATCGTGCCCGTAGTACGATCCTCGCCCGCGAGTTCCACCTTCGCCTGCCCGCGAATGTTGGCGTGCGCCGCATCGGAATCGAATCTCGCCGACAGGATATTGCCCTGCGTGCGCGCAACAATGTGCGAATCGCCCAGATCGCGCCCTCCCAGCCCGATCTTCATCAGCGACGCGTTGCCATCGACTTTGACCAGATCCACATGACGATCCTTCCCAATCGCGAGCGTGGCCGTACCCTGGAACTGCGTCGTCCCAGCGATATCGGGTTGCCGCTGCCGCACCAGCGCAATCTGGTTCAGCGCCATCACGTTACTGGCGGCGGAAACTTGCAGCGTTCCCGGCAGCGAGTAGGACGCATCGAAAGTCACGCGCTTGGTGCCGGAAACAAACGTGCCCTTCGCTGTCTGCGGACCCGCCTTCGCATATTGCACCTGGCTGTTGATGGAATCGTACGGCTGGCGATAAATGAGACCTTTGCTGAGCCCGATTTCGCCGCTTGCCGCGGGCTGCCCCAGCGTTCCGGAAATGCGCAGCGTCGTATCGAGCGATCCCGTCACCTCCACATCCTTGTAGCCAGCGGCCGTCAGCGCATGTGTCACGTCGATCCCCGACGCTTTAGCGCTTCCGCTGATCGCGGAAGCATCGGTCGGCTCCCACTCCGTGAGTTGAATCGATCCGGCGCCGGTTGCCTTCATCCCTTCGAAGGTCACCGCGCCATTCGCAACGCGCGCCTGCTCCGAAGTAACAGTCACATCACCAGCCGCCGCTTCGATGACCTTCCCCTGATAAACGGCGTTCCGCAGTTCCGCGTGCCCGTCCACCTGCGGCGCGTCGAGCGCTCCAGTCACCGTCCCCGCGAACGTCACGGACCCATTCTTCAGCCCAACAGGAAGCTCCTTGCCATCGAGTAGCGGCAGAAAATCGTTCAGATCCTTCGAGTCGACCTTCACATCGAGTGACGATCCCAGCGTGCCGCTTACGTCAACGCGAGACGCCGGCAACTGCACCCACGAATTCGAGAGTTCCAGCTTCGCATTTCGGTAACCGGCGAAAATCTCGCCATTCGCCGTGGGGCCCTCAATCTTCAATTGCGCGGAGGCCGTCGCAAGTCCCCGGCGGGAAATATCGCTGAATCGGCCGGCCGCCTCCACACTTCCCGATACCGCGCCGTCATACGGAATCTGTTTCGACGTACGCAGCGCCGCCAGACTGCGCACACCAAACCCGGAAATCTTTCCGCTGATCCGATAGTTTTGATAGCCCTTCGTTTCCGCGCTGCCCGAAGCTTCCCCGCCCAGCAAATTCGCGCGAATCGACGTCAGCGCGAGTTTCTCCTCATTCATCGCCACATTACCGGCAATCCGAATATTGCGCACATTCGCGTACGCCATCCCGGTGCCCTGAAACGCGCCGCTCACATCGAATTTCTCCGGCGAAACGTAGCGCACTTTCCCGGCAACGTGCAGCGCTCCGGTAACCGGCAGCTTCCAGTGCAGCACCCGAATCGCTTCCGCAGCCGCGGCGCGCACATCATAATCACCGGCAGCGACGGGGTCCGCAAACGTTCCGATATGGAGGCCCGTCAGCGTCACTTCCGATACATCCGTCTTCACGCTGGCCTTCGACACCAGGATCTGATTGCGCTCCATCGCCGCCGCGCCTTTCACCTCCACATCCAGGGGCCCATAATCTTCGAGCGTCAGATGCAGCGGCGCCAGCGAGACATCGCCGGAATAGCGATCCTTCGACGCATCATACGTAGCCTGCGCAACGAGGTTGCGGCCAGTTCCCGTCCACGGATACGTGTGTGGCGGGTTTCCGGGCGATTCCACGAACGCCTCCCCATCGCGCACATCGAAGCGGCCAATCTTCAGATCGAGAATCGTATCGGCCGTATTCTTCGTGCCGTGAACCTTCGGGCGCGGCAGATTAGTCCCACCGTCCGCGTCCACAATCAAATGCACCTTTGGATGCACCACGTCAATCCGCTCGAGACGAATATCCTTCGTCAGCAGCGCGATAATCCGAAACCCGATCGTGACATGTTCCACCGCTAGAAACGGCGCCGCCGTGGCCCGCTCTGTTCCGTGAATCACCACCCCATCGATATCCGCCGTGAGCCCGGTCCAGTTCAGCCGGAACTTCCCGATCTCCACACGCCCGCCGGTTGCGATTTCGGCCTGCTCCACCACCATCGTCCGCAGCCGTTCCTGCAGCCAGTCGCTCCGCGCGATCAGCAGCGCCGAAACGGTCGCCACCACTGCCAGCCCCACCAGGCTGCCCACCGAGATCAGCGCGATCCGGAGCGGTCTCGTCATTCCAGTTCCTTCTCCAGATAGACGATACGGGTGCGCTCGCGTTGATCCTTCAGCCACGCATCCAGCGCCTCATCCGTTTTCCCGGCAATGAGCGTCTGTTCGATTCCCGATCGAACATCCGCCAGATCGACAGCGGGCTCGCCTGGCTTCGGCGCGAAGTGCGCGTGGAAATAATCTTCGATCGCCTGCTCCGGAATATCGACCGCCGGTTTAAACCGCAGTGACGTGAACAAAAGAAAATCCGCCTGCTCACCGAACTCGGCCTGCAAATCGTCGGGCGTGAGTTGCAACCCGGCCAACGCGATGCGCAAGGCGTCCGGACTCGATTGGAAGTGCTCGGCCGTAAACGCATCCACGAGCGCCTTCGCGCGCTCGGGCGGCGTCCGCGCGTAGTGTCCAAGTTCCATCTCCCGATCCACAAGTTTCAAATCGATCAGACGCTGTGCGGCCTCCCGCCGGGTCTTGTCATTGATGACAGGAAAGTCGCCCGCCTGAAACGCCTGCAGCCGGATACGCCGCAGAACCTCGCTCTCCGTGATCACGCGATTCCCCACCGTCACCGCAGTGCGATCCACAATCGCAGCGGACGCCATGACCGCGATCAGGAAAATCCCCGGAATGGCCCCACGCATCCCCATCATCAAAAAGCCTGCCCGATCGAAAAGAAAAATTGCAGATGACTCACCTGCTGAGTAGATGCCGCGCAGGTTCCCGACGCAGAACACTGCACGAGCTGCGAATAATTTCCCGCGAACCCGTTGTACTTCGGCGGATTGATGCTGTACGCCAGATCGAGCCGTAGCGGTCCCAGCGGCGTCCGGTAGCGCAGGCCAAATCCTGCCGCGTGGGACATGTAGTCGAAATCGCCGACGCCATTCTGCGACTGTCGGAACGAAATCCTGCCGACCGAAGCAAACACATTCCCCATATCCTCGAACAGGACGCCGCGAAGATTCGCGCCATACAACGGAAAACGAATTTCGGTGCTGTTGAAAAACAACGCCGAGCCCCCCAACGGGAATCCCGTGTCGTTGTCGCGCGGGCCAGCCTGATTTTGCGGATAGCCGCGCATCGTATTTCCGCCGCCGCCGTAAAAGCGCTCCGGCAGCGGAATCGGATCGGGATCGTTCGGATCGGGCGCGCCATGCTGATTGAAAGCCGGTTCCACCCCGAATTGCGTCTCCCTCGCCAGTACAAACTTCGGCCCCAGGCTGTAGTAAGTCGCATTCCGGCCCAGCACCCGGACGAAGCTGGTTTGCGAACCGAACTCGCGCGCCGCCAGCCCCATATCGAGCGTGCTGTAGATGCCTTTATGCGGATCGGTCGGATCGTCGCGCCGGTCATGCACCACATTGAAGGAAGCGACGCCCACCCGCACCGTTTGCGCCAGACGCGGCACAAGAAGCGGCGAAATCTTGAGATTCGAAACGCCCACATCCCGATAGGAAAAGCGGTAAAAACCGGTCAGCGTCTTCGAAATATGCTGTGAAATCTGCGCCGATACTTCGCGGCGGATCGCGCGGAATGTATTGACGTCGTACGTATCGTCGTAGAGAACCGTGAAGTTGCCGTCCAGATTCTTCCGGCTGAAAATGCGCGGCACGAAGTAGTTCAATGAGGATCGCTTCTGCACCGTCGAAAGCCGCACCTGCAATCCCAGCGATTGCCCCAATCCAAACAGATTCAGGCGCGAAAGACCAAGCGAAACGCGCGGCGTGAACGTAGTCGATCCGCCGGGGCTCGACAGATCTTCCACCGGAGTGCCGCCGCCCAACCGCCCGAATTCCGTACCGAGGCTGCCCGTCACCGAATACCGCGACGCTTCCTGCAGATCGTAGAGGACGTACCGCCGCTCCTCCTCACCGTCCGGATTCTGCACCGCCATATTTACTTGCGAAAAAATGCCGAGATCGTAAAGGCGCCGTTGCGTCTCCGTCAGCGCGTTTGAGGAGAGAGGATCGCCCGCATGCTGATTGACCTGCTCCAGAATCAGCGACCGCCGCGTGGCGGAAAGGCCCGTAATCACAACCTCCCGCACGTACTGCGGGTCGCCTTCATGCACGGTGAACAGAATATCCACCGTGTAAGGATTCGCGCCCCGCGTCCACCCCCATTCGAACGTCGCGCTCGTAAAACCCGCCGCGCCGTAGCGATCGAGAATAGCCTCGCGGTCGCTCGCGATATCGAATTCGCTGAACGGCTGGCCGCGCTGCGAGCTCAGATGGTCGAGCGTCGAAGAGAGATCCAGCTTCTCATTGCCCGTGACCACCAGAGATTCCACGGAATACTGATGGCCTTCGTCAATCGTGAAGAACGCTGCGATGTCGCCCTGCACGCCCTTGTAGTCGTCCTGCGATTGAGTGGTCACATGAACGTCGCGAAAGCCGTTCGAGCGGTAGAGATCTTCGATGACGCCTTTATCCCGCGCCGCGAGCGCTTCGCTGTACTTGCCGCGGCGGAATTCGAACGACTTCGGCAGAGTCGACATTCGTTCCCGAATCGTCTTCTCATCGAAGTACTTGTTGCCACGGATCGTGAGCACTACCAGGCGATGCTGTTCTCCCGGCGTGACCTCGTATTCGATGACCGTTTTGTTATTGGCTTCCTTTTGCTGTTTGAAATCGATCTGGACGTCGAAGTAGCCGCGCTGCTGAAGATATTCGCGCAGGTTGGTAACGCCTTCGGAAAGCAGATCGGGATCGACCGTGCCCTCTTCGAAAATCGGCAGGTAGTCGCGAAGCGTTTTATCGGAGACCTTCATCCCCGTGGCCTTCACTTCCACAACCGGCCCGGGATTCACATCGAGATGCGCCGTCCCCTGGGGATGTCGCTTGTCATCCGTCACCGGAGTGATGCCGGAGAAGGTGACCGTCGCCAGCAGCCGGTTCGATTTCTGGTACTTCAGACGGATCTTATCGACTCCGGTCCGCGTGCGCGTCTGCGTGATGCCGCGATAACCAGGGAACAAAAACCGCTGCCAGCCGGTGACTTTGTCGATGGCTTTCTCGCTCAGTACGGACTTATCGCCGGTGATGACCGGCCTGGCGTAATGCGCGCGCTTCGTCACGTGAACATCGAACGCCACCCGCACCTGTTGGAACGTTTGGTCGTATTCGAAATGATGAGAAACGTCCGCGTCGAAAAATCCGTTGTTCTGCAACAGCTGCCGGATTTTCTCCTCCGCGGAAAGCACCGCCGCATTGTCGAAGGGGCCTCCGAGTGGAAGCCCCGCAACGCTGAGAAGTTGTCCGGGATTGGGCGGATCCGGAATATCGCCATCAATCTCCACGTGCCCGAAAAACCAGCTGTTCACCGTAATCAACCTGACGCTGACCCCGTTCGGGGCGGGCTCCGCATCCACTTGAATATCTTCGTACCGGCCGGTCGCGTACAGCGCTTCGATGGCTTGCTGCGCGTCCGCGGCATGGAACGGCTGGCCTGCGTGAAAGGGAATCAGCCCATTGAGCACGGAAGGCTCAAGCGGCTGAACCACGGGATCGAACGTGACCCCGATGATGGACTTTCCTTCCATCGAAAATGTTTGCGGCGCGGGTGTCTGCGCGTGCGCGCCAGCGCCAAGGCCGAGCACAATTATCGATATAAATTGCGTGGCATAAGGGCAGCGCACCAGATCCATACTATCCAATGGAAGCGCCGCGGTGGTGCTGCGTTACGCTGAATTTACAGGCATTTTGAATCACTCAGCCACAGATCGATACAGCCGCCAGATTCGGTTCGCGCCCTTCGGAGCCGAAGGTCAGGAGCAACTCGGCCGCGCGACGGCCGTCATCGCAGGGTGCGGCGCCCTCGGCACCGTGCAGGCCTCTCTGCTCGCCCGCGCCGGCGTCGGCGCGCTGCGGCTGATTGACCGCGATTACATCGAGCTCAGCAATCTGCAGCGCCAGGTCCTCTACACCGAGGC
>DASYCD010000401.1:0-4430 GCA_036500405.1 Bryobacteraceae bacterium | reverse complement strand
GCGGTTTCAGTTCTGGCGGCGGGCGAATGCGTCGGCGGTTTTGGTGGATGCCGATGGGCAGTTCATTCCCGATGGGGCGAGTTCGGCGGAAGATCGGCTCTCGGCGCGGCAGCAGATTGAGGCGGTGTGGAAGGCGGTCGATGGGCTTTCGGCGACGCAGCGCCGCGTGTTTCTGCTGCATTTTCTCGAAGGGATGAAGCCGGCGGAGATTGAGGAAGTGACCGGGATGTCGAATGGCGCGGTGCGGGTGCATTTGCATCGGGCGGTGACGAAGGTCCGGCAGGTTTTAAGAGGATTGTGATGAGTTTGCATTTATCGGAAGAACAGATTGCGGCGTGGGTCGCGGGCGAGCGGAGCGGGGAAGTGGCAGCGCATCTGGCCGGGTGCCCGGCATGTGCGGGTGAGGTGGAGCAAACGGCGAATGCGCTGGTGTTGTTTCGGGAATCGAGCGCGCAATGCGCGGCGTACTGGGCGGGGCAGCCGGCGCGGAAAGGTTCGCGGGTGTGGCGATGGGCAATCGCGGCGCCGGTGATCGCTGCTCTGGTGTTGGCGGCGGTTCTGGTTCGGCGTCCTGCAATCGCCCCGGCTCCGGTGGAGCACGCGCAGACGGGGTTCGTTCGGATTCCCTATGTCATCCCGCCGTTGCCCTACGAACGGACGGAGATTGTGCACATGGATGTACCGGTAGCGGCGTTGATTGCGGTGGGGTTCCGTAGGGACGAACCGGCGGGGGCGTCTGTGCCGGCGGAAGTTCTGGTGGGGCAGGATGACAGGCCGTTGGCGATTCGAATTCTGGAGTAAAGAGCAATGAAGAAAACCGTTATCGGATTTTTGGCGGTATCTGCGATGGCTGGCGCGCAGAGTTTTCAGCCGCCGTCATGGGGGCAGGGACAAAACCGCGACGCCGTACAGAATCAGATCAATCAATTGCAGTCGCAAATTCAGAAATTGCGCGAGCAGCAATTCGAGATGTCTCATCCTCCCGTTGAGGCGCAGACCGGCCCGGTTACCGCACATCCCATTTCGGGCAAAGAGACGCGCCGCACGACACAGACGCTCGCGGATGGCACAGAACTGACCCGGGACGATACGAGTTACTTTTATCGGGATTCGTCGGGGCGGGTACGCGAAGAGAGTCCGAAGCGCGTCGAGGTATTCGACAATGTGGGCCGGGCTGAGTTTGACATGAGTTCCGCGAAGAAGACTTACTCACGCTCACAGCTTTCCGGCAGGGAGAACTATATCGCGGTCGCGGTCTTCGGGGGTACCAGTTATACGAGTACATCGAGCGAGCCGGATTATGGGGCTCGTCATCAGCCGGCTGGCGTGACTGAGGATCTGGAATCGCAGACGATCAACGGTGTCTATGCGAAGCACTCGCGTGTGACGATTACAATCCCGGCGGGCGCCATTGGGAATAACAAGGAAATTAAGGTTGTGAACGAGCGCTGGTATTCGGACGAGCTGAAGGTTCTCATCAAGAGCGTCAACACGGATCCCCGCTTCGGCGTCAATACCTATGAATTGACAGATATCAAACAGACGGAGCCGGACCCGGCTCTGTTCAAGCCGCCGGCCGATTACACGCAGGTGACGAGAGATCATCGATGAGGCTTTGGGCGTGTGGTTTGGTGGCGTTCGGCCTGTTCGCGCAGGCGGTGTCGTTCGATGCGGCTTCGATCAAGCCCAGCAATGCGTCGCCCGGCAGTTCCGGCATCAACACCAACAACGGCTATATGCGGGCTTATAACGTCACGCTGAAGCGCTGTATTGCGGGGGCATACGGGATTACGGAAGATCAGGTGATTGGCGGGCCGAAATGGATCAGCGAAAATCGCTACGACATTACCGCGCGGGGCTCGGGAGGTCATACAGAGGATATGCTGAAGACGCTCCTGGCTGATCGCTTTCGTCTGGTGATGCATCCACAGAGCGAGACGAGATCCGGTTACGCCCTGACGGTGGCGAAGGGTGGAATCAAGGCGGCAGTAAGCGCGATTCCTCCCGGGGGCCCATCGACCACGAACAGCTCGCGTACCCGAATCGAGGCGAAATTGTGTTCCATGCCCGTTCTGGCGCGGAAATTAGCGGCGGTGCTGGGGCAGCCAGTAGTGGATGACACAGGGGACACGCGCAGCTTCGATTTCGTGCTGCAATGGGTACCGGACGAAGTGATGTCGAAGGCGTCAGCGGGATCGGACGCGGCGAATGGGCCGTCGCTGTTCACCGCGGTGCAGGAACAGTTGGGGCTGAAGCTGGAAGCGCGCAAGGTCCCGGTGGATGTGCTGGTGATTGACCGCGTGGAGTTTCCGTCTGAGAATTGAGCGATGGACGGTGAAAGGACCATCGGATGTCGAAATCACGGACTACCACTAAGATCGCGAAAAAGTTGTTACCTATCCATCCAGGCAGGATTCTTTTCGAAGATATGCAGGATGAGGAAGTCAGCATCAACGGGCTGGCGCAGGCAATTCGCGTGCCCGCCAATCGTGTCAGTCTGATCGTAAACGACAAGCGGGGGATTACGGCGGATACCGCTGCCCGTCCCGCCCGCTATTTCGGCACTTCGGCGCAGTATTGGCTGAATATCCAGAATCGTTTTGATCTGGATTCCATTGATCAGTCTGCAATCGATCGCGAGGTACTCCCACGTCAGGCTGCCTGACCAAAAGGTTATGAGGCTGCTATATCTTGCGTTCGCTTTCTCGACATTGGTTTGCGGAGCTTCGTTCGATGTGGCTTCCGTCAAGCCGGCGAACCCGAATGCGGTGGGGTCGAATACGGATTCCGATCCGGGGCGGATCACGATGCAGAACGTCACGCTGAAGCGCTGCATCATGCGGGCGTATGAAGTGCCGGATATTCAGATAACGGGCGGGCCGAAGTGGCTGGATGAGAGCCGCTATGACATCGAAGCCCGCGCCGGTTATGCCGCGCAATACACTGAACTCAACCAGATGCTCCAGACGTTGCTGGCGGAGCGCTTTCGTCTGAAGCTGCACCAGGAAACGCGATCGCTGAAGGGTTATGCGATTGTGGTCGCGAAGGATGGGCTGAAGATGAAAACGTCCGCGCCCGGAACGCGGGGGCATACGAATGATGGGCCGGGCAGCGTGGTATCGACGGGCACTTCGATTTCGCGGCTCGCTTTGAAGTTGTCGGTGCTGCTCAAAGTTCCGGTGGTGGATGAAACCGGAGTGAACGGGAGCTTCGATTTCACCCTGCGCTGGATTCCGGATGAGGCGGCGGATCCGACCGCCGGACCGTCGCTTTTCACAGCGATTCAGGAGCAGTTAGGGCTGCGTCTGGAAGGGCGAAAAGTGCCGACGGATATGCTCGTTGTGGACAGTGCGGAGCCGCCTTCGGCGAATTGAAGCGCGTGTTAGCCTATCGGCAGCGGTTTCAGACCTCTATTTGATACTTGTACTCGACCAATGGTGATGCAAGGTCCTCTCTGAAGCGTGCTTGAACAAAGTGCGAAACTGAAAGAGAGGAAATGGATGACGATCGACGAAAGGCTGGAAAAGTTAACTGAACGGCATGAGGCCCTTGCGCAGAGCATGGAATTAACTCACCGCGATATTCAGGAACTTCTGGAGACTACCCGGCTTCACTCTGAACAACTGAAAATGGACGCGGAACATATTCGCGCGGTGGTCCGAATCGCCGAGATTCACGAGCATCGCCTCAGCGATCTGGAAGGGCAGCAGTAAGCAACCCGGCTCCCTTTCGGTGATCACCGAAAGGGAGCGTCTCAATCGTAATTTCCCTCCACGAACCAATTTCCCACCAGACAATCCTGCACAACCCGCGACACACTCACTCGCTGGATCTCCACATCCCACTCCTGGCGATCCCATTCTTCGCCGCTCCACCAGTCGCCTGACGTCCGCCAGGGGCCGGCGCAGGCCACAACGCGGCCGTCCGCGATCGAGGAAACAATCCGCGCCGGCTTGCCTTCGCCGGTGCACCAAACCTGCGCGGGGCAGGGAGGACGGAACCGGCGCAGGGCTAGTTTCGGCCGCAATGGCGCGGGCGTTTCTTCCGCGCGAATCGTCAGTATGCCCATCCGGTAAGCATCCGTCCGCCAGGTATCCAGCATTTCCGGTGCGCCGACATTCCCGGCTCCCACCAGTCCGCGAATGCGCGCCAGCGTCACTTCCAGTTGCTCCGGTTCCGGCGCTGACGGAAGAAACAAACCATGTTGCGTGGTGCGCGGACGAACCGGCATCATCTCCACATAAATCCGTTCCACCGCGGCGCACGGCGGCTTCTCCCGCAATTCCAGTTGCAGCAGCTTCAGCAGAATCTTCTGTTTCAGAATCGGGACCGGCGGACGCAGCACCAGACAATGCTCCGGCGCACGCTCGAGGCGCAGCCGCAGCCGGATCTCATTGGTCGAAAGCGCATGGAACCGCAGCCGCTGGCAG
>DASYCD010000400.1:0-12035 GCA_036500405.1 Bryobacteraceae bacterium | reverse complement strand
TGCGGTGCGGACCAGCATCCCAACGCGTTCTCCAACAGGTGTTCGGCTCCAGCGCGGAAAATTCGCATGCGCCGTTTCGACGGCGCGCGCCGCAAGTTCCGCGGTGGCTTTTGAATGCACGCCGACAATCTCCGCAGGCCGGGCCGGATTGACCGAAATCAGCTTATCTGCCGTTTCGACGCGTTCACCAGCGATGATGAGCCTGTATTCGCGTCCCAACTGCGCGCGAACCCTCTCGAGCGCGACGCGCATCTTCTCCGCGTTTTCCGGCTTCGCGAAATCGGTATACGGCTCGTTGCGGAAGGGCGGGAGGTTCACGCTTTAATCATCCCACCGGCGGGGATCATCCCACCCGCGAGCGGGAACTCACTCCGGCAGACTGCGCTGAATCGCACGGACGAGAGTGGTGATGCCTTCCTGCGAAACATTCTTCCAATCAACCACGATCAGATACCGGCCCCTGTGGAATTTCACTTCCTGCGCGGAGGGCGTCATCTTCTGAACAGCTTCGAAAGCGCTCTCAGATGCGCCGTATCCGCACGCCCACACAGTCACCGGACCTTCTCCCGCATAGTCAGCACGCCAGCAAGTGGGCGCGGGGGAGGCCTGCGGCAAACGTTCCGGGGAACCGCCTGCCTCCATCTTCGTCTGCTTCCATCCAGGTGACACGGATGTCGGCAAATCCGGCTTCTTCGCCTCGCCTGAACCGCACGCGGCGCACAAGCTCGCCAGCGCAATCGCAAATAGTAGACTGGAAGTTCTCCCTCTCCGGATCACGTTCAACAGCGTATCAGCCGGTGTGTGCGTGCGCTGCTGAGGCAGAACAGAAATCGAATGGCCAAATACAAAGCCGCGAGAAAGAAAAAGGACCTTCCGCCGCAGGTCCGCCCGGGCGCTCCATGCCTGGTGCTGATTGTTGTGGCGATTATCATTCTCGTTCTTACGATGTACTTTGCGATGAAAAATGCGGGCTGACTCCAGACAAAACAACCAGCTTCGAGCTGTCAAGATTGTGCCTAATTACCTGAAGACCGCCGAAGGCTCGGCGCTCATCAGCGTGGGCGATACGCAGGTGCTGTGCGCGGCGAGCGTGGAGACTTCCGTCCCCTCGTTCCTGCGTAACTCCGGCAAGGGCTGGGTGACGGCGGAATATGCGATGCTGCCGCGCGCCACCGGGACGCGCTCACCGCGCGAAGTCACGAAAGGCAAGCCCAGCGGACGCACGCACGAGATCCAGCGGCTCATCGGACGTTCGCTGCGCGCGACGATCGATCTCGCTGCGCTCGGCGAGCGCTCCATCTTCATCGATTGCGACGTCCTGCAGGCCGATGGCGGCACTCGTGTGGCGTCAATCACCGGAGCCTATGTGGCGCTGGCGCTGGCGGTGAAAAAGATGACCACGTTCAAAATGGTTTCGAAGTCGCCGCTGACCGGTATGGTGGCGGCGATCAGCGTCGGCATTCAGCGGGGCGCGGCGATCCTCGATCTCAATTACGAAGAAGATTCGCAGGCTGAAGTGGACGCGAACGTCGTAATGACCGATGGCGGCCGCTTCGTCGAGTTCCAGGCCACCGCGGAAAATCGAAGCTTCGACGATGCCCAGATGGACGAGATGCGCAATCTCGCTCGGGCGGGTATCCAGCAACTCATCGCCATTCAGAGGAGCGTAATCGAAAGCGCATGAAGATCTGGTGCGCGAGCGGGAACCTGGGCAAGTTGCGGGAGTTCCGGCTTGCGGGCGAGTTGCTCAATGTAGACGTGGAGCCGCTGCCGGGCCTGAAATCCATCATCGCGCCGGAAGAGACGGGCGCAACGTTCGAAGAAAACGCCTGCCTGAAAGCGGCCTATTACAGCCGCTCTGCTCCCGGGCTTCTGTTTGCGGATGATTCGGGACTGGCGGTCGATGCGCTGGGCGGCGCGCCGGGTGTTTACTCCGCGCGCTACGCGGGAGAGCACGCCACGGACGAGGACAACAACCGTCTGGTGCTCGAACGCCTCGGCGACAAATCAAACCGAGAGGCGCGCTTCGTCTGTGTCATCGCGCTGGCGAAAAACGGGGAGATTGTGAAGACCTTCCGCGGCGAAGTCGAAGGCCAGATGCTTCGGGAAGCACGCGGCCCCGGCGGCTTCGGCTACGACCCACTATTCTTCTATCGACCCTTCGGATGCTCATTCGGCGAAGTGGATGACGAGAAGAAGTTCAGCGTCAGCCATCGCGGCAACGCTGTGCGCGCAATGCTCCAATACCTCGCCGCTCAGGGCTGAGCTCTTTAGGTCTTTCTTGAATTCCGTCGCCCGCGTGTGTTTATGGGGCTGAAAGTGTCGATACCGGTTCCAAACCTCGGAGCATCCCCATAGCGGTTTCACGATAACGCGCTTTGCCATGCCCCAGGTCTATCAGTGACGTGAGGAATCGCCAGCTTGCGGCGCGCTATCCATGCGTTCAAGGTCTGACAAAGTCAGGCCGAAATCTGCCAGAACATCCTCGTGCGCAACGGCCTCGTTGTGTCTGAGCCACTCGCGAGCGGCCGCTTGTTCCTCTTGACCGATGTCCTCATCTTCAACCGGCGCGTTCGCCAGCTTTGCGCGTAAGCGGATCCGGCATGACGTTCATCGCGCCTCCTTCTATTTTGCCCAAAAAATCGTCCCGTTCCCCCTACTGCCCCACCTGCCCCGGCTCCACCATCGTCCCCGTCACTTTAATATTCCGGAAATCCCCGGTCTCATCGAACGACCCCAGGCCCACCTGCCCCCACTTCAAACTCATATCCGTCGCCGTCAGACTCGGATTCCGCTTCCCGTTCACTTCCACATACGCCACCCCGGTCGCGCCGTCCCACACCAACTTCACCGGCGTCCAGTCCTTCGCCGCAAATGACGCCGGGCCCTCAAGCGGAGACATCCGCACCCGCTCCCCGCCGAATACATGAAACATCCCGTTGTGCACATTCTGCTTCACTGCATTGTCAGACGACATGTGCGCGTAATTGAAGTGGGACTCATTTTCATACGCATACACAATGATCAGGCTCCGTCCATTGGGCTTGAACTCCCCTTCTACCGTCACCTTGCTGTATGGCTTCGAATCCAGCAGCGCAAAATGCGTGGGCCGCCGCGGCTGTCCCGCTATCGGCTCAGACGATGTCTTGAGCTGCAGCAGATTGTCCCCCACAGACCAGTCGGCCGCCGGTGTCGTGATCGTCCATTTCTGTCCGAATACGTTCAGTGACTCCGCAGCCGCCCCCAACAAGGAGACAAAACAAACCAGCGCAACGATAGGTTTCATGACGCCCATTGTATGTCACGCAAACAATGGCGCGTCTTACTTAGTCCCCGCCCACTTCCTGCATCCGCGCGAACGCAAACCGCAGCGCCTTACGAATATTGGTATCCCGCACAAGAGACATCAGCCCGACAAACTGACTCACCACCGCCGGCGATTTCCTGCCCCACAATTCGCGCAGCGATTTCTCGCTCCCATCGTCCGTCCGGTAAAACGCCCGGTCGCACCACGAAGTCCAGCCCAGGCTGTGCGCCGGATCGTCCTCCAGAATGTCGCAGAGATTCTGCACAATCCGCAATTGAAACGCATCCCGGTACTGCGGCATGAACAGCACGTTGCTCCATCCATCGCGGCGAATCTCCTCCACGAATTCCGAAAAGAAGCCGCATTGCTCGGGTTCAGGCACGCATTCGGCTCGCGTCCATGCCGGTCGCCGCCCGAAATCACGGGAAAAGAAACCGCCTCCGCGAACTCGATCACGTCCTGATTCTCCTTCCACGGACGCAGCCCGTTCAACTCGAACGCATGCACGAACGAACCCATCCGCGCCAGGAATGACTCCGCGCACTTCCGATGCGGCTCCGCGCCAATCTGCCCTTCATCCCACAACGGATGATTCCAGATGATCAGCACCGAAGAATTGTCATGCAGCGCCGCCAGCATATCGGCCACTTCACCTTCCAACGGCCGCTCAGTCAGACGCGCCAGTTCCGGCATGATTCGCGAAATCCGATCCACCGGCAGATTATGCAGCCCCACATGGAAGAACGTCTCGCGCCACGGTACCGTCCACTCCACCGAAACCGGTGACTGGCGAGTTTTCTCCAGTACGCTCAAATGGACCCCGGCGTCGGCGTTGTCATGGTCGGAAAGCGACACCTGCGCGGCCAGCCCCAGACCTTCGATCTGCGCCTTCTCCACCTTCCACGCCTGCAGCGCCGAAAGCGGAGGCGTCCACCACGCGCGCGAAAGATCGAGATCGCGCCCGGTCTTCTCCCGATACCTCCTCATCTGCTTGCGAATCGCGCCCGAAAACCAGGGCGTTCGCGCCGTCGCGCGCTCGATGAAATCCAGCGATTCGCGCGAATGAAGCGTATGACCATGCAGCGATACGCCCGTACGAAACCGTCGGACAACATCCTCGTTCTTCCACTGAAAATGAATTGGCGAATTGTCGAGGGACATGCCTCAACGTAGCTCGGCGCCACGAAACCGCTCACGCCATCCCGTACGATGAACCTCGGCCCTCCGCCATCCGTCACCACTGCCGGCACATGTGACGCGAATGCCTCCAACACTACATTGCCGAACGTGTCGCTTCCAGCCCGATCTCCAGGTCTCGCAAAAACCGCACACTCTTCTCCGGAGTGATTCGCCCCACGTACCCGAGCCGCAAAACTCCGTCATCCGCTGTCCGCCGTGCCGGCGTAAAAAACTGCGTATCGATTCCGCGCGTCATCACATCGCCCAGCCGGTAGAACGCCAGCACCGCATGCCAGGAAATCGCCAGTGGCAATTGCAGTTTTTTCGCGACATCTCCACCAATTCCGTAGTTCGGCTGGAAATCCCGCACCACCGCCGTCACCGTCGCCTGCTGCCGCCAGAGAAGCAGATCGTGCCGCAGTCCCTTATCCAGCTCGAAATGCAACGGCCCCGCGCCAGTTCCATCTCGGAAACCGATCCGCTCTGCGACTGTCTGGCGCTCTCCCCGCCGCGCACGCAAAGAAACGGAAAATCGCGCCGCCTCGCGTAATTCGTCAACTGACGGCTCGTCAGAGCCACCCCGTTGATCTCGCTGAAAGTATCAGTGAAAAATGCGACGCGCAGAATGTCGATATTATCCCTCGAACATGACATCGTCATTACAAATCAGAAGAAGTTCCACTATGTTTCAATCGCGTGAGTTACAGCCATCCTGAACCAGGAGACGAGTGGCGCGAAAAAGTCGGCCGCGGCGCGAGCGTGAAATGGCTCGGCGGCTATGCGGAAAAAGGCAGCGAAGACGTTTCAAAACGGACGAAGCATTCAACGGCGCCATCGGATACGTGGATCTCGCCTATGCTCTCCTGCACTGCTCGCTGACGCAGGGCCAGACCCTCTGCGCGTCGCTGGGCTACGCGCCTCTGCCCGCCAAAACAGTGCGAAAAGAAATGCGTCAGATCGATTCCATCCACTGACCGCATCACGGAAGCTTCCTTCGAACCCGTTCTTCGAGAAACTGGAAAAACCTCTGCACATCGGCGAAAGTAGTCTTCGGATCGTTGTTGTAATCCATCAGACGATGCTCATAGTGATTCCCCTTCGCCAGGTCTTCATCGATGACAAATCGCGCCTGCTGCATGGCCGCCCCCCGATGCGCGAACTGTCCCGTGACCTCCGTCGTCGCCCGGTCCAGAGCGCAGTAGAGACTGAGTTTCATCGCGGCCGCCGGACACCCTCTGTTATCGGCCCGATTCCATTTCGCCGGAGAATTCAGAAGCGCCTTTGCGCGCTCGATAATGCGGATGTCCGCCTCTGACACGGAAGGTTCCACTTCTGAGTTCAAATCCTGCCATGCAGTCTCTTTCGTGGCGCGTTGAAACTCCATTGTCCGCGCCGCGGCTCCTCCCTGTTTCCACTCGCCGCGAATCGACGAACCATTCGGGCTGAGAGTTCCCTCATACGTATCCCCGTCATTCAGGCGCAGCTGAATACCGGCGCCCGAAACCTGCACGTACGGAATTGCCTCCGGCGTGCCGCCCTGGTCGATCCGGTAAAGCGTGCCCGCCCATTCCGCATTCGTACTCCTGACGAGCTGAAGCATCAGGCGGATCTGCGGCTTCGTCTGAAAAGCGCCTTGCCACGCACCTGAAAAAGTTTGAGCGGAGAGGGATCCCGCGAAAAGCGCCAGAACAACAATGACTTTGGTCATGCGACACCTGTCACATATTAACGCGACACTTGTCGCATGTCAAGGCTGGCGCTTAGTTCTCGCTCGGCGTCTTATGGAACGACTCGACCACCACTACGTCGAACGGAGCCTTCGTCGCCAGCAATTGCAGTCCCAGTTCTTTCTGTACCGCGGTAAACAGACTCGCGGCGGGTGGCGTCCCCTCCGGTGTCCCGCCTGGAAGGTCCTTTGCGAAATCCAGCGTGAAACTATACTTCCCGGTCAGCCCCGTATGGTCGACGACGGGCAAATCCGCGCCCGACATCGCCAGCGCTTCCGCAATGATTGGCATCGGCTCCAGTTGCACCACCATGTGAGTCATGGGATATCCGCCGCTCAGGAAATACCTCCCAGCCCACGTGCTCACATTCGGCGGAAAATGAAACGCCGGTTCGGAATCCTTTGACGCCGCAGGCAAATCCCCATCCTTCACCCGCAACCCGCTCTTCGCCACAACCAGCTCATACGCCGGAAACATTTTCGATTCCACGTGGTCGCGCAGGCCGAGCCGCTCCTGCAGTAAATGCTGCAGCATCACGCGAAAATCTTCCTTCGTCGCCCCCGCCGGCAGATTCGCAACAATGTCCCATGAATCCTTATCCGTCGCCTGTGCGCTCGAAATCTGGAAGGGCTTCACGTTCCATGCCATCTGAACCAGTAGATTCATCGAGCACGATCCGCACGAAAACCGCTTCGCATTCCCATGCCCCGGCCCGCCATCCGACCCGTGCGGGCTATCCGGCCCCGAAACCCGCACCGACGCCACGTCAAACTTCTGCGCCGCCCCCAATGCCGCCAAAGCGAATAACAACGTGATCGCTCGCCTCATATCACCGGCCAGTCTAACGCAAAATAAGCGACTTTCCCTCCACACTGCCGTAAACTAAACGACAGGTGTCCAACTCTGCCTACGTTGCCCGCCTGCTCGTCCTGGGCCTCATCCTCGTCATCAACGCCTTTTTCGCCGGCGCCGAAGTCTCGCTGCTCTCCGTTCGCGATTCCCGCCTCCGCCGCCTCGCCGAAGAAGGACACACCGGCGCCAAAATTGCGCTCTCCCTCCTCTCGCAGCCGGAAAAACTTCTCTCGGTCACCCAGATCGGCGTCACGCTCGCCAGCCTCGGACTCGGCTGGGCTGGCGAAGACACCCTCTACGAACTCGTCCTGCGACTCTTCGCACCGTTGATCACGCCTCAGTTCGCCGCCTTCGCCCACGGCGCCTGCTTCGTGCTCGCGTTTCTCGTAATGACTTACTGCCACGTCGTCATCGGCGAAGTCGTGCCAAAAAACCTCTCTATAGCGCGGGCCGATCGCATTGCCATCATGGTCGCCCCCGTCCTGATGGTCTTCTACCGCATCGCCGCGCCCTTCGTCGCCGTGATCGAGCACTCTGTCGGTTTCATCACGCGACTAGCCGGCGCAAAATCCAGCCACCACGGCGGTGGGCATTCCGCCGAAGAGCTCAAGCTCATTGTCAGTTCCAGCCGCTTCTCCGGAGTTCTCCACGAGCGGCAGGAGGATATGATCCACCGCGTGCTCGATCTCGAAGAGACCTCCGTCCGCGAGATCATGCGCCCACGCCACGAAATCGTTTCCGTCCCTGTCAACGCCCCGCTCGATGAAGTGCTCGCCACTATGGTCGAAAGCCAGCACTCGCGGCTGCCGGTCTGGGAAGGCAAGCCCGAGCACATGGCCGGCATCGTCTACTTCAAGGACATGACGCGTCTCTGGCATGACCGCCGCCGCGCCATTCGCGACGGCCGCCCGGTCGCGCCTTTTTATCTCCGGCGCCTCATGCGCAAGCCCATGATCGTGCCGGAAACAAAATCCGTCCACGAGATGCTTTCCGAATTCCAGGCGCGCCACTCCCACATGGCGTTCGTGGTCGATGAGTTCGGCACCGTCACCGGCCTCATCACGGTGGAAGATGTCGTCGAACAGATCGTCGGCGAAATCACGGACGAATTTGACGTCCCCGAAGACTCCCCCCGCGCCCCGGCTGGCGACATCGCCGAGCTCGATCTCGAAGGCGCAACCACCATCCGCGATCTGTCTTCTATATATGGGATCGAACTCCCCGCCAACGCCGGATTCGAAACCCTCGCAGGATATCTGCTTTTCCGCCTCGGCCACATTCCGTCCGCAGGGGAGACCGTCGAGTTCGAAAACCGCCGCTTCGAAGTCGTCCAACTGGACCGCAACCGCATCTCGCAGGTACGTATTACCCAAATCCCCCAGCCCGAGCCCGCAGCCGAACCCTCGCCCGCCCAACCCTGAAGACCGGATAATGGCAGCATGCAAGCCTGGCCCGACCGCCGTCTGCTCGATCTCCTCAACATCGAAATCCCCATCATCCAGGCGCCAATGGCGGGCTCCGATTCGGTGGCTCTCGCCCGAAGCGTTTCCTCCACCGGCGCTCTCGGTTCACTCGCCTGCGCGCTGCTCAGCCCGGAGAACGTTCGCGAAGCAGTCCGCGCTCTCCGCGAAGACAGCCCACATCCCATCAACCTGAACTTCTTCTGCCACACGATGGAACCGCTCAACGAAGCCGCCGTGAGCCGATGGAAAAACTTCCTCCAGCCGCACTACAGCAGATGGGGCCTGAACATAGACGCCGTTGCGCCAGCCCGCCTCCGCCTTCCCTTCGACGAAGAGACGTGCGTCACTATCGAAGAGCTCAAGCCCGAAATCGCGAGCTTCCATTTCGGACTGCCGGCGCCGGCGCTCGTTGACCGCCTCAAAACACGAGGCATCAAAATCCTCTCTTCCGCCACCACCGTACGAGAAGCAAAGTGGCTCGAAGACCACGGCTGCGATGCCATCATCGCCCAGGGCATCGAAGCCGGCGGACACCGCGCCATGTTTCTCGAAACAGACATCGCGATGCAGGTCGGCCTGTTTGCTCTCGTCCCTCAGATTGCGGACGCCGTATCCGTACCCGTGATCGCCGCCGGAGGCATTGCTGATGCCCGGGGAGTAGCAGCAGCCTTCGCACTCGGCGCATCCGGAGTACAACTCGGCACTGCCTACCTTTCCTGCCCGGAAGCCAACGTCTCCCCGCTCTATCGCCAGGCCCTCAGCCAGGTCACGGACAACTCAACCGTTGTCACAAACCTATTTAGTGGCCGCCCCGCCCGAGGCATCCTGAACCGAGTCCTTCAGGAATCAGGCCCCCTGTCCGACGCACCGCCGCCATTTCCCTACGCCGCAACCCTCATTGCGCCCCTCCGAGCCGCCTCCGAAAAGGCAGGATCCACGGACTACATGCAACTCTGGGCCGGCCAGTCCGCCGCCCTCGTGAAGCCCATGCCCGCAGACGAACTCACTCGAAGTCTTATCCGCGCCATTCAAAACCAAACCCGATCTGTATAACAATAATCACTGGGCAAAAAACTGCTCACAGGACACTGACCAATGCAACCCCTCCGCCTTCGCGTAAACGGCCAGACGCGTCAGGTGACCGTCGATCCCGAAACCCCGCTCCTCTACATCCTCAACGACAATCTCAACCTCACCGGGCCCCGCTTCGGCTGCGGCCTCGCCCAATGCGGCGCATGCACCGTCTTGATCGCCGGCAAACCCGTCCGCTCCTGCAGGAAACCAGCCGGCACGGTCGGCACTGACGAAATCATCACCCTCGAGGGTCTCGGCTCACCCGAGAAGCCGCACCCCATTCAGCAAGCCTTCATCGACGAAGGTGCGGCCCAGTGCGGCTACTGCCTCAGCGGCGTGATCCTCACCGCGAAATCCGTCCTCGACGCCAACCCCCGCGCATCGGACCAGCAAATCCGCACCGCCCTCAGCGGCGTCCTCTGCCGCTGCTACGCCAACAACCGCATGATGCGCGCCATCCGGAGGTATGCCCATGGTCTCCCGGCGTGAATTCCTCGCCGCCGGCGGCGTCCTCATCGTCAGCTTCAGCAGCTTAAATAGTGTCCACGCGCAGGGCCCCTTTGACACCCACGCATCCCACATCGACCCGAAACAACTCGACTCCTGGCTCGCCGTCGCGGCGGACGGTACAGTCACCGCGCACACGGGCAAGGTCGATCTCGGCCAGGGCATGTTCACCGCCCAGACTCAGTTGGTCGCTGAAGAACTCTGCGTCCCCCTCGCGCGCGTGAAGCTGATCCAGGGCGACACCGACATCACGCCCGATCAGGGCACCACCTCCGGCAGCCAGTCCTCCCCCACAAACTTCCGCGAGGAAAGCCTCGCCCTCGCCGCCGCCACTGCTCGCGAAGCGCTGCTCAACATGGCCGCCGCGCAATGGAAGATCCCGGTGCAACAGCTCTCCGTGACCGATGGAGTGATCGCAGCAAACAACCGCCGCATCACCTATGCGCAACTGATCGCCGCCAAACAGTTCCACCTCACGCTGAGCGCCACCGCGAAACGCCGTCCGCGCGATCAATGGAAGGTTCTCGGAAAACCCGTCCCGTCCCTCGATCGCACGGCCCTCATGACCGGCCATTTCGAATTCGTCCAGTACGTGAAAGTGCCGGGGATGTTGCACGCGCGAGCCGTTCGTCCGCCGCAAATGGGCGGCATGGTCGCCTCCGTGGATCGCGACTCCGTCCGCGATATTCCTGGCGTTCAGGTAGTCGTCCGCAAAGACTTCGTCGGCGTCGTTGCCCCCATCCAGTACGATGCGATCCGCGCCGCCAAACAGCTCAAGGTCGCCTGGAAACCTGGCCCCGAACTCTCGGCCCAGAAAGCCTTCTACGACTACCTCCAGAAACAGCCTTCGCAGGATCAAATGCTCATCGATTCCGGTAACGTCGAGTCGTCGCTCGCCTCCGCCGGAAACGTGATTCGCGCAAAATATCTCTGGCCTTACCAGATGCACGGCTCTCTCGGCGCCTCCTGCGCCGTGGCCGATGTGCGCGGCGCGAAAGTCACCGTCTGGTCGCCGACGCAATCCGCTTATCCCACTCGCAGTTGCATCGCGAAAATCCTCAACGTGCCGCTCGAAAATGTGCGCGTGATCTTCACCAGAGGTTCTGGCTGCTATGGACTCAACGGAGCCGATGCCGTCTCATTCGACGCCGCGGTGCTCTCCCAGGCAGTCGGCAAACCGGTCCGCCTGCAATTCTCCCGCGAGGACGAAATGCGCTGGGAAAACCTCGGCGCCGCCGTCGTTGTGGAACAGCGCGCGGCGCTCGGCCCCGATGGCGCAATCCTCGCCTGGGACCGCGAGAATTGGGAATCCTCTCTCGGCAGCCGCCCCGGCTACGATACTCCGGGAAACGTAATCAGCGGAATGCTGCTGGGTTACGAAGCGCGGAAACCGCAACCGGCGCGAGCCCGACCGCCCCAGGGCAGACTGCGAAACGGCAGCAATACAGTGCCGGGATACATGGCGGGCTGCATCGGCGACATATGCGCCGGCGACGGCACGATTCTTAACGAGCGCGTCCTCACCCACCAAATCGTCTCTCCATTTTTCACCGGCCCTCTGCGTTCGCCCCTGCGCATCCAGAACACATTCGCGAATGAATGCTTCATGGACGAACTCGCCGCCGCCGGAAAAGCGGACCCGGTTGACTTTCGTCTGAAGCATCTCAAAGACCCGCGCCTGATCGCCGTCCTCAAGGCGGCCGTGAAAGGTTCCGGTCCGAAACAGGGAACTGGCCGCGGGGTCGCCTGCGTGAATTACGAAGGCGGCAATGGCTACGCGGCCATGGTTGCCGATGTCGATGTGAACACCCAAACCGGCGAAATCCGGCCCAAACGCTTCGTCGTGGCGATCGACGCCGGCGCCGTCTCCAACCCGGATGGCCTCCGCAACCAGGCCGAAGGCGGCGTTCTCCAGGGCATGAGCCG
>DASYCD010000399.1:0-12537 GCA_036500405.1 Bryobacteraceae bacterium | reverse complement strand
AGACGAACTACTCGCTGGCTTACAGCTCGCACATTTCCTGGCAGAGCCCGGACTCGCCGATTCCGGTGGAACTCTATCCGTCGCTCGCGTTCGACAGCCTGTTCGAAAACCGCGGCAGCCTGCGCAACCAGAGCATTCTCGATCGCGTGAAGGACCGGGCTCAGGCGCTTACCACCGAAATCAGCGCGACCGACAAGGTGAAGCTGGACGAATATCTGAACAGCGTGCGCGAAGTTGAGAAGCGCGTGGAATCGATGCGCAAGTCGATGGACGCCGCCGCGGACGCCGCGAAGACCGCCAACAAGCCGCTCTTCACGATGGAACGCCCGGCGAACGGCCTGCCCGAAGATCTGCGCGATCACACGCGGCTGATGTGCGACATCATCGCAATGGCGTTCCAGACCGATAAGACCCGTGTGGCGACCCTGCTTCAGGCGCGCGATCTTTCGGCGATGTACTATCCGTTCCTCGATACGAAGGACGGCCATCACGGCGAATCGCACCACAACAATTCGGATGGTTACGAGCGCATCACGCGCTTCCACCTGAGCCAGCTCGCCTATCTCGCGACGAAGCTCGACGGCATGCAGGAAGGCGATGGGACGGTGCTGGACCACTCGGCGCTGATGTTCCTCTCGAACATGTTCGTGGGCCGTTCGCACGATAACAGCAAGCTGCCGGTGGTTCTCGCCGGCGGCCTGGGCGGAACACTTAAGACCGGCCGTACCTTCGACTTCTACAAGTCTGGGGACGAAAACCGCCGCATGTGCGCCCTGTACCTCGGCCTTCTCCGCCGCTTCGGCATCCATGCCGACGCCTTTGGCGACGCCACCCAGGAACTGGAAGGCGTCTAACCGCAAACCGCAGCTTCAAAGCAAAAGGGCCGCTCGAACGAGCGGCCCTTTTGCTTTTAGCCTCCCCAGACTTCGCTAGAATAGCTGTCTCGTGCCTCTGTATTACTTTTTCATCGCCGCGGGATTGTTCGCTGTGGCTATCGCCCTGTGGCGGGTCCTGCCGGAGGCTCGGTCGCGAGTCCGCACGGCATTCGGCTTTCTGCTGCTTTGGGCGTGCGCGGCCCTGGTGTCTGGCGGCGAGGTTTATTGGAACATTCCGGCAACAACCGCGAATGAGGTCGGCCGGACTTTGCTCGTTCTGGCGGCCATTCAGAGCGGCTGCCTTTTCCTTTTCGAGGTGGCGTTGCGGCGCGTTCGTCTGCCGAAACTTGCCGGCGAAATGGTGATTGTCGCGGCGTATGGCGTCGCCCTCCTGCACCTGCTGACGCGGCTTGGCGTCAATACCGCCGGGCTCTTCACCACTTCAGCTATCGCGACTGCGGTGCTTGGTCTCGCCTTGCAGGACATGCTGAACAATCTGGCGGGCGGTGTCACTCTCCAACTGGAAGACAGCATCAATGTGGGCGATTACATCAAATGCTCGGAAGGCGCCGGGTGGGTGCAGCACGTGCGGCTTCGCCATACCTCCATCCTGACTTCGGACGGGGATACCGTTATCCTGCCGAACAGCTACCTGACCAAATCGCCGGTCACAATCATCTCGAATGCCCATCGAAAGTTCATTCCGTTTGTGATGCCGTATATGTACGACCCGCACGAGGTGATTCATGCCGTGGGCGCGGCGCTGCGTGGGTCGCCGATCGAAAATGTGGCGTCCGAACCAGCTCCGCAGTGCGTGATTCAGGAGCTGACGCCCGGGCATATTCAATACGCGGCCGTTGTCTGGTTTTCGAAGCCCGGCGTTGAGGTTTCCCCCAGGTCCGCTGTTCTCCACCGGATCTGCTACGCCCTGCAGCGCGCCGGCATTCCGGTTTCCGAAATCTCGATGCTGCTTGAAAAAAAGGCGGAGGCGCTCCAACTCGAGGAGGCCAGCCCCGAAGACATTCTGCGCCGCATTCCCATTTTCCGGCTGCTCGAGGACAGCGATCTCACCGAGCTCGCGAAATCGATTCGCCGTCAAACTTTCGCTCCCGGCGAATTGGTATTGCGGCAGGGCGACCCGGGCGATTCCATGTATTTCGTGCTGGCAGGACGCGTCGGTATCACCTATCGATCGCAGGATGGCGCCGAGCAGCCGCTGGCTACTTTCGACTCCGGCGATTTCTTCGGGGAGGCTTCTTTGCTGACCGGCGAAGTCCGAGGCGCCACCGCGACCGCCATGTCCCGCGTGATCTGCTACCGCCTGGATAAGGCGGGGCTGCAGCGAACGGTGGAAACGAATCCGCATCTGGCCGAAGATATGGCCGTCGTCATGGCTTACCGGCAGACGGAACTGAACGCGGCCCGCGACCGCATGGACCGGGAAAGCGCGCTGCGTCGGGAAGCGGAAAGCCAGACTCAAATGCTCGCCCGGATCAGGCGATTCTTCGGGATTTCCAGCTCTTCGGCAAGCGCCGGTTAGTGATAAAGTTGATCCATGTTTCAAGTTCAACGCTCCCCAGAGGTGCATGACGTCGTCGTGGTCGGCTCCGGCGCCGGCGGCGGCACCACCGTGAAGGTCCTGACCGATCTCGGGATCAATGTCACGCTTCTTGAAGCCGGCCCCATGCTCGATCCGATGAAGGATTTCAAAGAGCATGTGTGGCCCTGGGAAGTGAACCACCGCGGCAGCGGCCCCAACGCCGAATCGTATTTCGGCAAGCAGCAGTGGAGCTACTGGAACGCGCCGAACGGCTATTGGGACGTGCCCGGCGAGCCCTACTCCATCGCGGAGGACAGCGAATTCAAGTGGTTCCGCTCGCGCATTCTGGGTGGCCGCACCAATCACTACGGCCGCATTTCGCTGCGCTTCGCCGATTACGATTTCAAACCCCGGGAGTTCGATGGGCTGGGCTTCGACTGGCCGGTGACTTATGAAGAAATGTCGCCCTGGTATGACAAGGCCGAGGGATTCATGGGCGTCACCGGCACTCATGAAGGCTTCCGCAGTGCGCCGGACGGAAACTTTCTGCCGCCGGTTCCGCCGCGCGTCCACGAAATGCTGGTGCAGCGCGCCGGCAAGAAGCTGAACATCCCGGTCATTCCGTCACGCATGGCGATGCTGACGAAGGGCATCAACGGCCGCCTGCCCTGCCACTATTGCGGGCAATGCGGACGCGGTTGCCATACGGCGTCGGCATTCACGTCGAGCCAGGCGATGATCTTCCCGGCGATGAAGACCGGCAAGCTGAAAATTATTACCGGCGCGATGGCGCGCGAGCTTCTCGTGAATGATGAGGGGCTGATCAGCGGCGTTTCTTATATCGATAAGGCCACGCGGTCGGAAAAACAGATTCGCGCCCGTGTGGTGGTGGTAGCGGCGAGCGCCTGCGAATCGGCGCGGCTGCTGCTGAATTCGAAATCGACGAAGTACCCGAATGGCGTTGCGAATGGGTCGGGCGTGGTCGGCCGCTACCTCACGGATACGGTGGGCTACTCGCTCGGCGGCTCCGTTCCGGCGCTCGAAAATATGCCGCGCCACAATTGCGACGGCATCGGCGGCATGCACGTTTATGTGCCGTGGTGGGAGCTCGATAAAAAGAACAAGGACTTCCCCCGCGGCTATCACATCGAGATCGGCGGTGGATTCGGCATGCCGCAGCTCGGCTCGTTCCGCGGCGCGGCGGCGCAGGCAGGCTATGGCGCAACGATCAAGGATCGCGCGCGCCAGCAGTATGGGACCAATGTCAATTTCGCGGGCCGCGGTGAGATGATTCCGAACGAGAATTCCTACTGCGAGATCGATAACACGAAGGTGGATCAGTGGGGTATTCCGGTCCTCAAGTTCCACTGGAAGTGGCAGGACTACGAGATCAAGATGGTGCAGCACATGCACGACACGTTCACCTCGCTGATCGAGACGATGGGCGGGCGCGTGACCGATCGGCCCTTCAATCCGGAAAGGGCCATTTCGAAAGGCGGCGAGATCATTCACGAAGCCGGCACCGTGCGCATGGGGGACGATCCAAAACAGTCCGCGCTCAACAAGTATTCGCAGGCGCACGAGGTGAAGAACCTGCTTGTTGCGGACGCCGCGCCGTTCAACGGCAATCCGGATAAGAACGTGACGCTGACCATCGTGGCCAATGCGTGGCGGGCGGCCGAGCATCTGGCGGACGAGATGAAGAAAGGAAATGTCTGAGATGAACGACCCAGTCAATCCCGCAATCCCGCTGTCCGATATGCCGGACGTTTCCCGCCGTAATCTGTTCCGTATTGTGGGCGCGACCGCCATCACCGCCGAGGTGCTGGCGGGACAGACGGCGAAAGATGCGCCGGCGCCGCACGCGATGACGGGCATGTCAGCCGATGCCGTGGCGGCGAATCCGAGGTCTCTGAATGGCGGCCCGAATTACGCTCCGAAGTATCTGAAGCCGCATGAGTTCAAAACTCTGCGGCATCTGGGCGACCTGATCATGCCTGCCGATGCCACTTCACCGGCCGCTTCGGAAGCCGGCGCCGCCGAGTTCATCGACTTTCTCTGCAGCCGCAACGAAGATCTGGCCCATATCTTCGATGGCGGCCTGGCGTGGCTCGATCAGTACATGATCCACAAACATGGCTCGGATTTCCTGTCTTCGAAACCGGCTGAGCAGACGGCGGTTCTCGATCTCGCTTACGGTACGCGCGGTGGCGCAGCGGAAGTTGCGGGTGGCGCCCAATTCTTCACGTGGGCGCGGAACATGGTTGTGGATGCGTACTACACGAGCCCCGTGGGCGTGAAGGACATCGGCTACAAGGGCAACACTGTGCGGAGTTCATTCAGCGTGCCGCAGGAAGCCGTGGATTACGCGCTGAAGCGCAGCCCCTTCGGGAGCTAAGCCCGTCCCGGATTTGGACGACATTCTTCAGCGGATCCTGGACGTTCAACCCGTCCTGCACGCGGCGGGTACACTATCCGCCGCGGCGTTGCGCGCGATTGCATCGCATGCCGCTGGGCGCACCATCCGCCACTCTGTGGAGACTGGCTGCGGCGCTACAACACTTCTGCTCTCTCACCTGAGCGGGAATCACACTGCGTTCGCGCTCGACGTGGGTGGGAGTGTCGCGAGCGTGCGCACTTCCCCGCTCCTGCGTCCCGATGTCGTGAAGTTTGTGGAAGGTCCATCCCAGCGGACGCTCCCTGCCTTCCAGTTCGAGCACAAATTGCAATTTGCGCTTATTGACGGGCCCCACGCCTATCCTTTTCCGGATCTCGAGTATTACTATCTCTATCCGCATCTCGAGACCGGCGCGCTGCTGGTGATCGACGATATTCAGATTCCGGGAATCCATCATCTGTTCGACTTCCTGCGCGCCGACGGTATGTTCCGCCTGGAAGAGGTGGTGCGAACGACAGCTTTCTTTACGCGAACCGATGCGCCGATTTTCGATCCTTACGGAGACGGATGGGGGCAGCAGCGTTATAACCGGCGGACGCTGTGGCGATACGACTGGCGGGCTCGACTGCGTCACATTGCGGGCTATACGAAATCATCAGGCGTTGCCGCGGCACGCGGGAACCTGGTTCGCATCCATGCGCCCGCGTCCGGAGAACTCCTTGGAGAGTCTGGAAGTGTGAGCGGCGCAGCCACCATTCCGGCCGGCGCGCATCTATGGATACTGGTTCACAGGCGCGACATTGCGGGATGGTGGCCACAGGCAGGTGCACCAGTTTCCGTGTCGGACGGCCACTGGAGCGTGGAGGTGAAGTATGGCGATCCGCAGGATTCCGGCCATGCATTCGAAATTGCCGCCGTCGTGGTGACGGAGGATGTGAATGAACGCTGGCAGCACTGGGTTCGTTCAGTCACACAGACGGGTGTGTACCCTCCGGTTCAGCTGCCTTCTGACAACACGATCCTGGCGCTGGACCGTCGCACAGTCAAGCGTACACTGGCGCCGTAATTGCCTTTTACCCGGGCGAGGTGCCTATATGCTTTTCGCCGAAGTAGTACTTGCCCTCGCCATGGTGGGGATTGTTGCCTGGTTTCTGAACACTCGCACAGCGGTCACGCCGCCAGTCCGAAGCGTTCTGAATGTCGTTCTGATGCTGATTGTGGTGGGTGTGTCGCTCTGGATTATCGATACTTACGTGCCGATGGCCTCCAGTATCAAAGCGATCCTGAATATCGTCGTCTTTGTGGCCACCTGCATCGGCGTCCTTCAGGCTTTCGGGCTGTGGAGCGGCTTTGTGCGATTCTGGTCCGATGTGCGCGAGAACATAACGGACCATCACGTACCGCGTCTTTAACTACAAAAGTGCTATCCTCTTCGCGTGAGAGGTACAGCACTTCCCCTTCTTTATTTTGTCTTTGTAAGCCCGGTAGTTGTGCCGGCGGCCGGTCTGCCGGGCATGCCGCCCGTCCGGGATTCGCAGAATATTTATTCCGAGACACGTAGTCTCAGCCCTGCCGTAAAGGGTTTTCCGGAGCGTATCTACGTGCCAAACAGCGGCAGCGGCACGGTGGATGTCATCGACCCGCACACCTACAAGGTGATCGACCATTTCACCGTCGGCAAGCAACCGCAGCACGTAACGCCTTCCTGGGATCTCAAGTCGCTCTGGGTCCTGAACGATCTGAGCGACAGCTTGACCCATATCGACCCCGCCACCGGCCAAAAAGGTGAGACGGTCCGGGTGAAAGATCCGTACAACATGTATTACACGCCGGACGGCAAGTATGCCATCGTGGTGGCCGAGCGCACCAGCCGTCTTGACTTCCGGGATCCCACAACATTGGCCCTGGTGCAATCGCTGCCGGTGCCCTGCCGTGGCGTGGACCATATCGACTTCTCCGCCGATGGCCAGTTCCTCATCGCAAGCTGCGAATTCTCCGGCTCTATCGTGAAAGTGGATGTCGTGAATCGAACGGTGATGGGAACACTGGCGCTCGGCGGCGCGCCCACAAAGCCGATGGCTATGACCGCCGCGGAATCACGCCGGATGTCTACGGTCGATAGACGCCGGGCCTACGATCTCAAGCATTCGCCCACCGGAAGTATGCCGCAGGACGTCAAGATGTCACCCGATGGCCGCATCTTTTACGTTGCCGACATGTACGCGAACGGAGTTTACATGATTGACGGCGACAAACTCACTTCACTCGGTTTCATTCCGACTGGGGAGGGCGCGCATGGGCTTTATCCGAGCCGCGATGCGAAGCTGCTGTACTGTTCGAATCGCGATGAAGGCACGGTTTCCGTCATCAGCTTCGCGACCCATAAAGTCGTGCAGAAATGGACCATCCCGAACGGGACGCCGGACATGGGGGGAGTTTCCGCCGATGGCAAAGTGCTCTGGCTTTCCGGCCGCTACAGCAATGAGATCTACGCCCTCGACACGCAGACCGGGAAACTGCTGGCCCGTATTCCGGTAGGCAAGGGCCCGCACGGGCTCTGCGTTTATCCGCAGCCAGGGCGCTATTCGCTGGGACACACCGGGATTCTTCGATAAGACGCCGCAGCGAGGCAAACGGCGGCGACCGCGTACCCGCCCAGCACGTCCGTTGGATAGTGGACGCCCAGGTAGATTCGCGAAGCGCCGATCAGCAGCGCGAGCAGCACCGCGGCGGCGCGAACTGCCCAATTGCGCGAGGCGAGCGACGCGAGCAGGATATAGAAGACAGCCGATTTCAGCGCGTGTCCGCTCGGAAAGCTGTAGTCGCCCGGTGTTTCCGCGAAGAATGGCACGGGGCGCGCACGGTGGAAGGACACTTTCAGGATCTCCATCAAAGCTTCCGCGGCGAGCATGGTGACGACGAAGACGATGGCATCGCGCCGCCGCTCGAGATGCAGCAGGCGCCACACGGAGAGAAATCCGAGAGCCCCCATGAAGAGGTCCGTGCCGGTGGCGGAAATCCCCACCATCAGGCTTGTCAGGAGGGACGAAGCCAGGCTGTGGATCGCATCGCGCACGGCGGTATCGAAGCCGGATGCCCCGCCAGACTCCATGAGCCACGCGATCACGACAAACGCCAGCGCTCCCAGGACCCCGATCGTCGCCGCGCGCCGATTCATTTCTCGACTATAGAATGGCGTCATGAACTGGACAGCGGCAGGAGCGATCCTGATGGGATTAGGCGTGGCGATCGGCGCATTCGGCGCGCATGGCCTGCAGGGCCGGCTCGATGCGTACTCGATGGGCGTTTATGAGAAGGCCGTACTCTACCATTTCTTCCACGCTCTGGGCCTGCTGGTGGTGTCGGTGATGCCGCGCGCCGGTGTACTACCCAAAGCGGCGGCCGGACGCATCTGCGGGCTTCTGCTGGCCGGCATCGTGTTCTTCTGCGGTAGCCTCTACGCGCTGGCGCTCAGCGGCGTGCGCATTCTGGGCGCGGTTACGCCTATCGGCGGAATCGCATTTCTCGCCGCATGGTTCTGGCTGGCGATTCTGCTGGTGCGCGGCGACCCGGCGTAGTCAGATCTGCGGCGTTTCCACAGGATCGGTCTGCGGCACGACGTCGGGATCGGGATCCTGGCGCGGACGTGGGTATCCTGGGTTGGTCGGATCGAACTCCGGTTCGGGATCGCGCGGCGGCAGCTTTTTATCGGGACCGGCCACGTCGTTAGCCCCCCGATTGCCCTTCATCCTCCAGCCGCGGAGGCCATGCATGGAGCGTAGTTTGGCCCCTCAGCTTGTCGAGTTCGGTCTCCCCGTTATTGGGATCGAGTTCCGGATCTTCGTCGTCCGGAATGGGATACACAATGGTATCTTTCATACTCCTCGGTAAAGCACGAAAATGGCCAAAGCCGAGTCGGACGTCAGATGCTCTTCAGGCGTTCGCCCGCCGCAGCGAGCGTTTCATACTTCTTGCAGAAACAAAAGCGGATCTGCGATGAACCGCGCACCGGATCGAGATAAAAACTCGATCCCGGGACGCCCGCCACTCCTACGCGTTCTACCAGGTCGGTGGCAAATTCCACATCGCTCATTTTGCTGAGACCGCGTATATCGCACATGATGTAATACGCGCCGCCGGGTACGTAGCACTGGAATCCCGCATTGCGAAGCATGGTCAGCGCGGCCTGCCGCCGTCCGTCATACTCCGCGGACAGACCTGCAAAATAAGAATCGGGGAGCCCGAGGGCCATGATGCCCGCCTGCTGCAGCGGCGTGGCGGCGCCCACGGTGAGGAAATCATGGACCTTACGCACGCTTCCGGTGATCTCCGGGGAGGCGATCACCCAGCCGACGCGCCAGCCGGTCACGGAGAACGTTTTGCTCATGCTGTTCACGAGAATGGAGCGCTCGCGCATCCCGGGCAGGGTGGCGATTGGGATATGGCGCTGCCCGTCATAGACGATGTGCTCGTAAATTTCGTCGGTAATGGCGAGAGCATCAAATTCCTGACAGAGTTCCGCGATATAGGTCAATTCTTCGCGCGTGAAGACTTTACCGGTGGGATTATTAGGCGTGTTAATGATGATCGCCTTTGTGCGCGGCGAAAATGCGCGGCGGAGCTCATCGGGATCGAATCGCCAGTCGGGCGCATGGAGCGTCACGAGCTTGCGTTCCGCGCCGCAGAGCAGCGTATCCGGATGGTAATTCTCGTAGAACGGCTCGAACACCACCACTTCGTCGCCGGGGTCCGTCACGGCGAGCAGTGACGCGATCATTCCCTCCGTCGCCCCGCAGCAAACGGTGATTTCTCGTTCGGGATCCACTTCCATTCCGTACGTGCGGCGATATTTCGCGGCGATCGCGTCGCGGAACGGTTTGACGCCCCAGGTAATCGGGTATTGGTTGTAGTCCGCCGTCACCGCGTCGATTGCGGCCTGTTTGATGTCGACGGGCGCCGCGAAATCGGGAAAGCCCTGCGCCAGATTGACCGCGCCGTGGCGCACCGCGAGGCGCGTCATCTCACGAATGACGGATTCTTTGAAATCGGCGGTACGCGCGCTTTGAAAGCGCTTGCCCGCGGCGGCAAGAGACATGAACCTATGCTCTCACGCGGCCGTGTGCTTTTTGGTGGACTTCTTCGGTTCGACCGCGCTTTTCCCGCGGCTCTTTTCGCTGACGGGAGATGCTTTCGACGCGGGCTTCTTCACGGCTGCCTTCTTCGCCGCAGCGGCTTTTCTCTTGCTGACGGAGATGCGTTGCGGCTTCTTCGTCATCACCTTACTCGAAGCCGCTGTCACGTTGTTGATCTTGCCAGCCGGGACATCCGAATCGTCCTGGATTTCGGCCGCCAGCACGGCCTTCTGCTTACCGTAAAGCTCCCGATAAATCTGACCGTTGCGCAGCACGGCCTGCACGTAATCGCGAGTTTCGTTGAACGGAATATTCTGGATGAACTCCGCGGGATCGTCATAGCCGTATTGATCCACCCACCGCCTCACGCGCGTGGGGCCGGCGTTGTACGCGGCGAGCGTCTTCACCCAGTCGCCATCCCAGTGGTTGAGCTGTCCCCGGAGATACTGAGTGCCCAGCCGGATATTCAGGTTCGGCTCCAGCAGCATACCAGTACTCGATACGCGAATCCCTTCCTGCCTGCCCAGCATTCTGCCGGTCGATGGAATGAGTTGCATCAGCCCATACGCCACAGGCGAGCGAGCGCCGGGGTTGAATTCCGATTCCTGACGGATCAGGCCGGCCACGGCGTAAGGATCGAGATCACGGCTGCCGGCGCTGGCCGTCAGGGTCTCCTGGTACGGCAGCGGGAACAGCATCTCCCAGAACGAACGGGACGCTTTGTCGAACGGGAGAGAGAGATAATCGCCGCTGAATTTCTTCATGACGCGGAGCGCGAGATACGGGGTCGGCATCGAGCGGGAGAGTTCCATCGCGAGCAGCGTCGTCTGCTCGGCGCTTTGGCGCGCGCCGAATTCCAGTTCGTCCACTGCCTGCGAAGTCATCCCCGCCGCGATCAGCAGACGCCCGCGTTCAATGCGCTGCTTCGTCGCCGCGTTGGGCGATGTGCCGACATCATCGGGAATCGCGTTCGCATGCGCGCCGGTGGACGTGTCCACCCAGGAGCGCACCGTGGCATCCAGTTTTGCGCCCGCCAGCTTCGGCGTGTTCAGACGGTCGCGCGCCAGGCCCGCATAGTAGTAGTGCGGGAACTGAGCGCTCAGCGCTTCATAGTAAGCGCGCGCGGCCCCGAAGTTCGATTGCTGTTCGGCGTCGCGCCCCAGGAAAAACAACGCATCGCCCACGTGCGTGTCATTGGGAAATTTTTCGATCTGCGCGCGAAGCAGTTCCACGCGCCGCGGACTATGATCGAGCCACGCCGACCACACCACTCGCCAGTGCGAGAGCGGCGCCGCCGTATCGTTCGGGAATGTCTCCGCCGCCGCCTGGTAGAGCGGGACATACTGCGCGCGATCCTGCGTCAGCAGGTAGCGATTGCCCGCCGTGATGAGCGCCTTCAGCCGCCAGGGCGAAACGGGATACTGTTCGCCGAGGTCCTTCACCGACGCCATCATGCCCGAATCGTCCTCCAGTTTCCGGTAGGCCTCGGTGAGATAGTAGAGCCGCTCCGCGCCTGCTTCCGCGTTTTCCGGATGGAGTTTTTCGAGATAAGAAACCGCGCCCGCCGCATCGCCGTTCAGGTACAGGGCCGCCCCGACGCCCGACTGCGCCTCTTCACGATCGGCCCCCGTGAGATCGTCGGCCAGCATGGCGAATTCCTGACGCGCCTTGAGGTACTGTCGCGCGGTCAGCCAGGCCTTCCCACGACCGAGCCGGAGTCGGGCCGGCGCATCCGGATAATCGTTGCCCAGCGAACCCTTCAGCCTTTCCAGCGCGACGCGAGCCCTCTCCGCGTAGTCGGATGCCGGGAAGAGAAAATACACGCGCTGGTAGTTGACCGCGGCCTGCCGCGAAAACCCGGTAGCTTCCATCGCCTGCGCGTCCGTGAAATCGCCGTCCGGTTGCGGGAGGACCGGAGCCTGGGATTCCAGAATCTGGCGCGCCTTCAGCGCGGCCGCGATAGTCGAATTCGGCTGCCCCAGCAGCGCCTTCGCATAAAGGAGATTCAACCGGCCGGTCAGAGGAGATCCGGCAACCGGCTCGGACGCATAGCGCGCCAGGTCGCGTACCGCATCGCCGCCATTGTTTGTGACCAGTTCCGCGTTGGCGAGAAAGTAGGCCACATAATCGCGCAGCTTCGCCGGCTGGCCGGACGCGGTCAGCAGACGAATGATGGTGGAGTAATCCTTCTTCTCATATGCATCCACCGCCTGCCCGAGCCGCGCGACCGCAGGGTCGACAGCCGCCTGAGCGGAAACGAGCGACGCAGCCAGAAGGGCTACGCCGGCCGACGTTTGAAGAAAACGGGCAGATGAAAGAAAGTGCATATTAAGCCATCGGCCCCGGGTATCCGGCGCCAAGAAGTTTTTCGTTATCGTGTGCGAGACTGCGCACAAGTTCCAGGTGGAGATAATCCACCATGCCGGGCATTTGCGTCATGTGGTTCTGCCGGAATTCGCCGCGAGCGGCGTCGATGGATCGCCGCAGCGCCTGATAGATATCCCTCTCCTGTACGCCTTTTCGCAGAGCGGCGGCTTCGCTGATCCGAATCTGCGCTACTCGAACCCGGGCGGTCCGCTGCGCCCGCAGATG
>DASYCD010000398.1:0-5062 GCA_036500405.1 Bryobacteraceae bacterium | reverse complement strand
TCGTAATACGAAACCGCCTGTCCCGGACTGCGGAACGTGTACCGGTCTACTTCCTCCGTCGCGAACGCTTTCGAAAGCACTACGTCATCCTGCAAAACGCGCATCGCATCCGCAGGCGTCACTTTGCCTTCCTGCAGCTCCGGATCGAGGAACGCGCGCGCCGCCCGCAGCATCCGCAGTTGCAGTGAAACCAGCTTGCCTTCATCCGGCATATACGGCAGCATGAACCACTCCGAATACAGCCCCCAGCCTTCCACGTTCGTGCTGTTGAACGCGTAGAGTGCGCGCGCAAGCGAGACGCCCCGCTCTACCATCGAATCGAACTGCAACTCATGGCCCGGACGCGCTTCGTGCGCGATCAGCGTCCACGATGCGGCTTCGAACGTGAAATCGTCATACTTCAGCGCCTCACCGCCCGCGCCCGAAGTTCCCATCGGCAGCACGAACTGACCGCGCTCGCCGTGATTGTTCAGCAGCGGCGGTGGCAGCATATGCGGCGCAGGCTGCCGCGCGGTTTCCGCGGCCGACGCCAGCCGGATAATCGCGGGCCGCGACGGCAGCGTCACCAAATGATTCTTCCGCACGATTTCCTCAATCTCCGCCAGCCGCTTCTGGTAGTGCGGCATGATGTCCGTTGGCCCCAGCTGTTCCTTCTTCAACACGCGAATCACATCGCGATAGTCGGATGACGGCAGTTTCCGCGCGGCGGCGATGCGCGCGGCAATTGGCTTCATCTCATCCTGAATTTCCGTGAACCCGTTGTGTCCGATCTTCTCCAGTTCGGCAGCGCTGTAATCCACGCCTGCATCTTCCAGCCGAAGCTGATAAATCTCCGACGGCAGCCGGAAGTCGGTGCGCGCTTTCGGCAACACTTCGCGCCGCAGGAAGGCGTCGTATTCATCGAGCTGCGTCTTCAGCCGCGCCAGCGCATCCTGATAACCCTTCTGGTGGAACTTCTCCATCAAGAGCCCAATGCCGGTCGTGTACTTTCCGGTATCGGCCAGATCCTTTTCGATCTCTTCCTTTGGAGGCCCCAGCAAGCCGCCCTTCTGAAGCCGCTCCCGAAAACGCGCCTCCGCCATCTGCGTCATCGGCGTGGAGCCTTTCGTCAGCCCCGTATACTTCTTCAGGCGCTCCACGGCCGCCGGGCGCCGCGACGCATCTATCTGTTCGTCGAGCAGTCCCTGAATTCCCGAATAGATCGTGCGTCCGACGTTGTAATAGGGCAGGAACGCATTCCAGGTGGCGTCATTTCCCTGAATACTTTGATCCGCGGACTTGATCAGGATTTCGAGATCCTGTTTCACCAGCGGATCTTTTTCCGCAGCCAGACGCTCCTTCAGCAGGTCGCGCGCTTTTAGATAATCGGACCGCACCTGGTCATGCCGGCTGGCCGAAAGCACCGTGACCTGATTGTCGAACCCGCGCACTCCGTTCCCGGACGCGTCTTCCGGCGAGTATTTCGAATCGATATCGATCAGGATCTGCGTGTTCTGGTTACTGCGTGTGACCCACTGCGGCTGGGTTTGCGCCATTGCGGCCGCAGCGGCGGAAATGAGCAAAATCGTACGTATGGAAGCGCGCATGATTTCAGCATAACGGTTTGACGGTGTATGTTGAGGGCATGGACGACCTTGAGGAAGATATGGCAACGGTCTTTCAATCCTCCGGCTTTAGCGCCGAGGTGGAAGCCGAATTGATTGTGGGTGTTCTCGAATCGAATGGCGTGAAGGCCATCGTGAGCGGTCTTGACACGCTCCCTGGCGCGCATGATGTCCTCGTTCAGGTTTCGTCTGAGGACGAGCAGCGAGCGCAAGCCCTGATTGCCGAGGCGCAGCAGAATGGACCCCAAGCCGCCGAAGAGGGCGAGAAAGCGTCCGAACAGGTCTGAGAGTCTCGATCTTCCTCCTGGCGTTTGCCGTTCCCTGTGCCTTCGCGCAGGGGCCTTCGATTTTCGATCACGGAGTCGTGAACGCCGCCTCCTGGTCTGACACGATTTCGTCAGGCTCGATGTTCGCGATCTTCGGATCGAACCTTGCGGCAGGACAGGCATCGGCATCCGCGCCGTTCCCGCTCGCGCTGGCCGGGACTTCCGTCACGATCAACGGCATTCCCGCGCCTCTCTCCTTTGTTTCCCCCGGGCAGATCAACGCGCAGGTTCCGTCATCTCTCACAGCGCCGGCCCACTCTACTATTGCGGTAGCAGTCCTCGTCACAACGGCGGCCGGCTCCACGGGGATCCAGACAGGTCTTGCGTCGAGTGCGCCCGGCTTTTTCACCGCTGATGGCAGCGGCTGCGGACAGACGGCTGCCCTGAACATCCGCCCTGATGGCGCGGTATCGGTCAATTCGCCTTCCAACAGCGCGGCGCCCGGCGATTACATTGCCTTGTTCGGAACGGGCTTCGGAGTGCCCGCGCATCCGGTCGATGACGGCGCCGCTGCCAACGAGGCGTCGCCCCTCAGCATTGTGCCGGGCTTAAGCGTAAACGGTGTTTCACTTCCGTCTCTCGCCTATGCAGGCCTCGCCCCCGGCCTCCCAGGGGTGGATCAGATCAATTTCCAGGTACCCGCGACCATGCGCAACGGCTGTGCCGTCCCGGTCACGGGGCGACAGGTACTCCCCAGCCTGACGACCACCGTCAGCATCCAGAACGGCGGTGGACAGTGCACGGATCCGCCGATCCAGTCTTATGGCCGGATCGCCCTGACCTCCGATGCCGGAGTGCCGAACGGCGACTTTTTCACGGCTGAATTCCCGGCCGCCCCCGATCTCACGCCGCCTGCGCGTGACAGGATTGTGTACGCGCCGGACTATGTAGCCAACATACCTGGAGCCTCCTGGTACAATTCCGCTTTTCCGTACAGCGCGCGTTCGTGCACGGTTCCGGGCTACACCAGCCTCTCCGCTGGTTCGATTCAGATTACGGCGCCTTCGGGAAATTCCGCGAGCATAGCGCCTGTCGCGAATACTGACAGCGGCGGGGTGATCTATAGCGGCAATTTGCCCTCGGCCTTTGTGGGACCCGGCGTCTACACGATGACCGGAACTACTGGCGCGAGCGTGGGTCTCGACACGAAGATGACGGTCGGCTCGCCAATCCAGATACAGACCCCATTCCCGCAGGGCACGGTCATCTCATCGAGCCAGCCCTTCACAATCCGGTGGTCGGGCGGCGATCCGGATTCCGTCATTCGCCTCACTCTCATGTCGTCGTCGAAGGATGGCGATACCAGCAGCTATACCTACGCTCATGTAGCGGACGGTTCCCTGACCATCTCTCCGACTTGTACCGGGGGCGATTCCCTGAGTCCACGGGTTTGCTCATTCGGGATCCCGCCTTCCTCGAACGCATCCATCAATATCCAGGTGATGCCAGACCCCGCGAAGCAGCCCACAGTCACCGTGCCCGGCGTCACCGGCCCGGTCTCCCTCACCTGGAGCTACTATTACAATTTTTCGTCGCTGGTCCTCACTCAGTAGCCGGTTTCCCGCTTCATGCTAATCTGATTTCGTCAGGTCCCGGGCTCCGTGCAACGGGCGGCTGCAAACCCCGCCAGGTCTGGAAGGAAGCAACGGTAGTGGCTTTACCCGTGTGCCGCGGATTACCCGGGGCCTGGCATAATCGGCCCTCCTCATGTACCAGGTCATCGCCAGAAAATACCGGCCACAGTCTTTTGACGACGTCCTGAATCAGGACCACATCAAAACGACTCTTCGCAACGCGATTGACCAGAGGCGCATCGCGCACGGCTACATTTTTTCGGGTCAGCGCGGGACCGGCAAGACTACTACGGCGCGTATTGTCGCGCTCTGTCTGAATTGCGAAAAGGGACCGACCGATAAGCCCTGCGGCGTTTGCCCGAGCTGCGTGGAAATTGCGGCGGGCGGCGCGGTTGACGTGATTGAAATCGACGCGGCGTCGAATCGCGGCATCAATGAGATGCGCGAACTGCGGGAGAACGTGCGCTATCAGCCCGCGCGCGACCGCTACAAGATTTTCATCATTGATGAAGCCCATCAGATTACGAATGAGGCTTTCAATGCGCTGCTGAAGACGATCGAAGAGCCGCCGGAGTGGGCGGTCTTCATCCTGTGCACGACGGAATCGCACAAGATTCCGGCGACGATTGCGTCGCGGTGCCAGCACTTCAGTTTTCGGTCGGTCGATTTCAACGATCTGATTGCGCGCATGCGTGACATCTGCGGGCACGAAGGCGTGGAGGCGGACGATGAAGCGCTCGCGGTGCTGGCGCAGTCCGGTGAGGGCTCGGTGCGCGATTCGCTTTCGGCGCTCGATCAGGCGATTGCGTGCTGCGGCAATAAGCTCGATGCCGCGCAGGTTCGCGCGCTGCTCGGTGCGTTCGGAATCGACGCGATGGCGCAGGTTTCGACGGCGCTTGCCGCGCAGGATGGCTCCGCGATGCTCGGCCTGGTGGATGAGCTGGAACGGAACGGGGGCAGTCCGCAGCATTTTTCGCGGGAGCTTTCGCGTTATCTGCGAAATCTGCTGGTGACGAAGATTGCCGGCGGGAATTCGCGGCTGGTGACGGCGAGCCCGGCGGAAAAAGAAGAGCTCGCGCGCATTGCGGCGTCGTTCAGTGAAGAAGATTTGACCCGTTATCTGCAGCTTTCGCTCGATCTGTTCCGCGATCTGCAGTTCTCGATGCAGCCGCGGTTTCATCTCGAAATCGGACTGCTGAAGATGGTGCAGGCGGGGAAGCTGGTGCCGATCGAAGAAGCGTTGGCTAGTGTACGGGGCGATGGTGGGGCGGCGAAGGCTCCTCCGCCATCCACACCCATGCCGCCGCGTCAACCGCCGCCCGCGCCGCGCGCTGCGATGCCGGTACAATCCGCTCCGCGCTCTGCTGCCCCTCCTCCCGCGGCGCCACCCGCTGCTCCTGTGAATGCCGGTCCGCCCTCACCCGATGATGATTGGCGCGAGAAGCTCCAGTCCGCGATGGTCGAAGCCGGACTTCAATTTTCCGCCGACGCCATGGGGGAGTCGAACGCCGCACTCGTCAACAACGAGCTCCTCATCCAGGCGCCAAAACAGGTTCAG
>DASYCD010000397.1:0-3855 GCA_036500405.1 Bryobacteraceae bacterium | reverse complement strand
GATCGCCCCAATTCCGTGGCATTCTTCGCAGGCGCCGTAGGGGCTGTTAAACGAGAACGAGCGCGGTTCGAGTTCGGGAACGCTGGTCCCGCATTCGGCGCAGGCCAGGTCACGTGAGTAGAGCTTGTCCTGTCCGCCGACGATGGAGATCAGAACGAGCCCTTCCGCCAGCTTCACCGCGGTTTCAATGGAGGCTTCGAGGCGCTTTTCGATGCCCGGCTTCACGACGAGCCGGTCGACGATGACTTCGATCGTGTGGTTCTTTCGCTTATCGAGCTGGATCGCTTCGTCAAACGAGCGCAGCGCGCCATCCACGCGGGCGCGCAGGAAGCCCTGGCGCGCGAGCTTCTCCATTTCCTTTTTAAATTCGCCCTTGCGGCCGCGGACGATGGGCGCCATCACGAGAATTTTCTCTTCGGGCTTGAGGGCGAGCACGTGGCGCAGGATCTGTTCCGTCGACTGGCGCGAAATTTCATTGCCGCACACGGGGCAATGGGGGACGCCGATGGCGGAATAGAGGAGACGGAGGTAGTCGTAGATCTCGGTAATAGTCCCGACGGTGCTCCGCGGGCTACGGCCGGTGGTCTTCTGGTCGATCGATATGGAGGGGCTCAGGCCCTCGATGGAATCGACGTCCGGGCGCTCCATCTGATCGAGAAACTGGCGGGCATAGGCGGAGAGGGTCTCGACGTAGCGGCGCTGTCCCTCCGCATAGATGGTGTCGAAGGCAAGGGATGACTTGCCGGAACCGCTCAATCCGGTGATCACCGTGAGGGTATTTCGGGGAATCCGCACATTAATATTGCGGAGATTGTGCTGCCGAGCCCCGGAAACCGAGATTTCCCGTAACTGATGTGTTAATTTATTCAATGCAAATGGGTCCCGAGTCAGAGGGCTCAATGAACTACTCATGTACACCTGCCCCGAATGCGGCAGCGGAGGGAAGCGGCGTCCGCGATCTTTTGTTGAACGCGTCACGAACCGCGCCAAGCTGTTCTGTCCGAACTGCAACACAGTCTGGTACTGGCGCAGAGTGCTGTTTCAAAAACATGTTCAATGTCCGGATTGCGGGACTACCCGGTTGACGAAGCGCAGCAGCTGGGACCGGATTGACCGCGTCAGTGACAGCCTGATCCGCCGCGCGTTGATTCTGTTCCGGGCTCCCATCTACCACTGTACATTCTGCCGCCTGCAGTTTCGCGATTACCATGAGATGGAGTCGTCGGCGCGGAGCGGCAATAAGGCGCGGGCGTCCTCCGGATAGCATCATCGGAACAGGATGATTATTCAGGCATTGCCCGCGGACCGCGGCAAGCGGCTCGATAACCTTCTGCGCGAGCGGTTGCCCGAGTACAGCCGCGCCCGCCTGCAAACCTGGATCCGCGATGTTCGGGTCACGGTGGAGGGTCAGTCCGTTCGAGCTTCCCATACGCTGCGTGGTGGTGAAAACATTGAGGTGAATCCCGCCGAACTGGCGCCGCTGCGGGCTGTGGCGGAGGACATTCCGCTCACGGTGCTGTACGAGGACGAGGCGGTGATCGCGATCGACAAGCCAGCCGGAATGGTGGTGCATGCCGGGGCGGGCGTCGGGTCCGGAACACTGGTAAATGCTCTGCTGCATCGTTTCGCTGCTCTTTCTTCGACCGGCGGCGAGTTGCGGCCAGGGATTGTCCATCGTCTGGACCGCTTCACAAGCGGCGTGCTGCTGGTGGCGCGGACCGATGCGGCACATCGCGATCTGGCGGCGCAGTTCGCGGCGCGGCAGGTCCGGAAAACTTATCTGTCGCTCGTGGAGGGGCGGTTGAGCGGCAAAGGCCGCATTACGTCGCCCATCACGCGCGATCCGCGGAACCGGACGCGGATGACGGCGCGGCTCGAGCATGGGCGAGCGTCGCTCACCAGTTGGGAGGCGCTGGAGAATTTCGAGGGGTTTACTTTTCTGACAATCGACCTGGGAACGGGGCGTACCCATCAGATTCGGGCGCACATGGCATCGATTCATCACCCGGTAGCGGGTGACCGGCTCTATGGGGCGGCGCCTTCGGCGTGGAACCGGTATTTCCTGCATGCGCACCGGCTGGTGTTTCGGAGTCCGGGGAGCGGCGGGGAGGTGACGGTGGTTTCGCCGCTGGCGCCGGAACTGGTGGAGTGGAAGGCGACGCTGCGATAGGTGATTCGAAAAAACGAACCCAATTTGGCGGCGTCGCATGCAGGAAAACGGTACCACGAGGGCTGGCGCCGCGACGGCACTTTGATGGTCAAATGATTGAATCGACGGCAAATAGCGCTTGCAGTTTTTTGAACAGGAACGGGGAAGGAGATCGGCGAACGCATTGGGTTCGTATACCAGAACTATGAGCCGATGGACTCGCTGGTGGCCTTGGGCGTTTCTGATGGGATGGCTCTGCTCGTTCGCCGGGGCGGGGTTAGGGGCGCGGTTCACGGGGGACGACCTGATGAACCTGCACTTTCATCTGACGCCGTCTTTGAGCCAGCTGGTCCTGAAAAACATCACGTTTTGGAGCACCGAGTACCGGCCGATGGGCGGAATTTTCTACGCGTCCATTTACCACCTGTTCGGCTTTCACCCGCTTCCTTTCCGGGTGGGATGTTTCGCGCTGATCGTGGTCAACCTGGTGTTGTTGTATCGCGTGTGCGCGAGGCTCAGCGGATCACGGGAAGCAGGGCTTCTGGCGGCGCTTCTTGATGGCTATCACGCCTGGTTTGTTGACCTGTACTACAGCACAGGAACGGTTTACGAGCTCTTGTGTTTCGCCTTCTATGTGGGCGCGTTCGATCTGTATACGGGCATTCGCGAAAAGGGCCGAACGCCGACGGGCCGGGACTGGGCTCTGTTGCTTGCGCTCTACATCGCCGCCCTCGATTCCAAGGAACTGGCGGTGACATTGCCGCTGGCGCTCGGCTGCTATGAACTCCTCTGGCACAGGCAACGCAAGGGCTGGATGGGCGTGTGTTTGACGGGCCTGGCGACGATTCCGTATGTGATCGGTAAGCTGACCGGCGCGGGAAGTCTGATGGAGAACCCGGCGTACCGTCCCGTGATTTCGTTGGGGCGCTATTTCGGGACGTTCCGCTTGTACCTGAATGTCATCTTTTATTCGAACCATTTTTTCCGGCCATTCCCAAGCGCTCTGTTGATTGTCCTGATGCTCGGCGCGGCGCTATGGCTGAGATCGCGGCCGCTGCTGTTTGCGTGGCTCTTTATCCTGTTCAGTCCGCTGCCTTTTATCTTTGTGCCGCACTATTCGGGTTTCTTCATCTATTTACCGATGTTGGGGTGGACCCTGTACGTCGCAACCGCGTTGGTGACTGCGCGAAGAAATCTGATGCCGCGGATGCCCGAGTGGGCGCTGTTCCTCGCGGTGGCATTGGTGCTGGCGCCGCTGCATGTGCGGGAGTCGCGTAAGACCAAGCCGCTTTTTGAGAGTGCATCGCTGCCCACCACCGAGGCGATCGCGGGGCTGGAACGCGCGAAGCTGGCTTTGCCTGTGGGAGCGCATGTTTTCTTTGACAGCGACCCGTTTCCGGCTGGAGGGTATTCGCTGCTGTTTTTGATGCAGGAGTTCTATCGCGACAACACCCTGCAGATTGGGCGGGCGAAGGATGGGGCGCGACCTGATGGCGAACGGTGGAACGCCGTTTTAGAATGGCGGAACCGCAACTGGGTAGTCGGGGGATTGTAGTAAACAACAATGGACGGGGATTCGAAGAACTGAATTCAATCGGGGCGATTTAGTTCGGTTCGGGGTGGTCGATGTGATCGACTACGACAAATTCCACCGGCCCGCGAATGGATTCCAGTTTTAGCCCGAGCTGTTCCTGGATTGCGGTGTA
>DASYCD010000396.1:0-26345 GCA_036500405.1 Bryobacteraceae bacterium | reverse complement strand
CGTCCCACCTTCGGTCATCGTTCAGCCACTGATGCCTGCTGCCATCGATGTGCAACAACATGCCTGGCAATGGCCGCCGCGGCCGTCGCTGTCGATATGGGCCGCGCTTGCGACCGCTTTGCCACCAGTCCCGCTCCCTGCAGCGCCAGTTCCACCCATGTATAGCTCAGCCTGATCTGGTGCTTCTCTCCCCCCCCAGCTTCTCGTGAAAGTGCCGGATGTTCGGGTCAAAATAAACCTTCCCGGTAGAGCCGCAGAACTTCCTCTGCCGTCTCCATCGGTACCCGATGAGAGCTCTGCTTCCCTTTCCGCCGGTCCATCAGCCCCGTGTAACCGAACTGCTGGTATCCCTCCCGCATCCGTCGCATGGTTCGACCACTGACACCGGCAATCTCTGCAGCTGCCAACCAGCTGATCTTCTTCGCCATCGCCTTCAAAATCACGTCTTGTAGTTTCATCATCCGCTCCACTTCCGTGGCGCTCACCGACTCCGCATTTATCAAAACGCCAGAATCGCCGCCCTCTGTCAAGCGGACAGATCACGTGTGAATCGGACCGGACAAATCACTACTAACGACAATGTCAATGGCACCCATTGCGCGGCGCAAAGCAATAATATAAACTCACTAGAGTTTTATTCGGGAGTCAAACAAACATGAAAGCCCAACTTCGCCGCCTTGCATCTCATTTACTGGTTCTTCCGGCAGTGGCGCTCCTCGCCACCAGCCTCCACGCTCAATCCATCTACGGAACACTCACCGGGATCGTGTCCGATCCGTCCGGCGGCGTAGTGGCGGACGCGAAACTGCAACTGCAGGATCAGCAGTCAGGCTCCCAGCGTGAAACCACGGCCAACGGCGAAGGCTATTACACGTTCGTGTCTCTGCCGCCCGGAGTCTACCAGCTCACCGTGACTTCGAGCGGTTTTGAAATCCTGAAACACACCGGCATCTCTGTTCTGGGCGGAGATAAGACGAATCTCAACGTGACCCTTAAAGTAGGCAGCACATCCAATACCGTCGAAGTGACCGGCGACGTGGATGAGCTTGCGCCGGTTGACTCGGGAGAGAAGTCGAACCGCCTCACTACGAAGGAGCTTGATAACTTCGTCCAGTTGGGAACGAATGCGGCGGAATTCATCAAGATCATGCCCGGCTTCGGCATCTCGAACGGCACCTCGAACAAGTCAAATTACAATGGTCAGACCGTCGGCATCAACGGAAATGGCGGAGGCGGAAACCAGAGCCCCTTAAATGGCGCCTTTTCCTATAACGGGCTGCCGAGCAACTCGCTCGATATTACGGCGGACGGCGCGCACGTGTCCGATCCCGGCTGCAATTGCGCGACACCGGTGAATCCGAACTCGAATATGATCTCCGAGTTCAAAGTGACTATGTCGAACTTCAGCGCCGAAAACCAGAAAGGCCCTGGCGTGATTAGTTCGGTAGCGAAGTCGGGCGGCCGGGATTTTCATGGTTCCGGCATCTTCTCGGCGCGCAACGCGGTCCTGAATGCCAATGACTGGCTCTCCAATTACAGCCGCGTGGCACGACCCGACAACGCTTACTACTACCCGGGCTTCACACTGGGTGGACCCGTACTGCTGCCGAAAGTGAACTTCAACCGCAAGCGCAACAAGCTCTTCTTCTTTACAGGATTCCAGTACTACTATCAGGTTCTCGACACCGGACTGATACGCGCCACGGTGCCTACCGCGGGAATGCGAAACGGCGACTTTTCCCCGGCGGAACTGGCTAAGCTCGGGGCCACCACAACCACGGGACAGGCTCCTCAGCAAATAAACGCAAGGGGACTTGCCTCCTTCCCCGGGGGCATCATTCCCAAGTCCGCAATCGATCCCAATATGCAGGCGCTCATGAATCTTTACCAGGCCCCGAATGCCGACCCGTACTCGAACGGCGGTTACAACTGGGTGGACGACCTCAAGTTCAACCAGAACAGCTGGCAATCCATGAGCCGGGTCGACTACAGTATCAGCGACAGCACCAAGCTGTACGTTCGTTACAACGCTCAGCGGGAAGTTCAGCTCTTCCCGATCGGTCTCTGGTCGTCTCCCACCCTCAATGCTCAGCCCTATCCGACGCCAATCCAGGGCAAGAACCAATCGGACTCCGTCACCGCGTCGCTCACGCACGTCTTCAGTTCTTCCATGACGAACGAAGCCGTGTTCAGCTACACGTTCATCGGATTCCCCAACGTCTTCCAGGACCCGTCGAAGGTAGATAAGGCCAAGATCGGTTACACGTACAACGGACTCTACAAGAACGGCGTGACTCAATTCCCGAATATCAACGCGTCCGGTGAAGTAGCGTCGATTGGCACCTATGGCGGTTTCGAGGTGGGCGGCCCCTCGCAGGGATTGTATGCGGATAAATACATGCCAAACTTCAGCGACACGCTCGCCAAAGTCTGGGGCAAACATACGTTGAAGGCGGGTTTCTTCTGGGAGCACATCCGGAACGCGCAACCGAATAATGCGAGCGTCCAGGGCGCGATGACGTTCACGAACACCAATTCGAACAGCCTCGGCAGCGCGTACGCCGACATGCTGATCGGCAACATGAACGCCTATACCGAGACGAATTTCAACCGGATCAACGATATCGGCTACACCACCACTGAGGGGTTCATACAGGATTCCTGGAAGGTGAGCAAACGCCTGACCCTGGACCTCGGCATCCGCATCACGCGGTTCCCTCCATGGACTGACAATCTGGGTTTTGGCTACTCGATCTTCGATCCTTCGAAGTACAGCTCGAGCTGCACGCCGGTTCAATACTGCGGCTTCGTGTGGAACAAACGCGATTCGAGCGTTCCTGTCGCGGGGTTCCCGACGCGCGCGGCGTACTATCAGCCTCGCTTCGGAGTTGCGTACGATCTCTTCGGTACGGGCAAGACCGTGCTGCGCGGCGGCTGGGGACGTTACTACTACCACTCCGGCCAGTTCACAACCGGCCTGAACGTTTCCGCGGGAACTCAGCAAATCAACCTGACGAACAATCTGGGACTGGCGAATACGCCGTGGGCTGGTTCCGCAACCGCTACGCCGCTGCTGGCGAGTGAGCTGGGGAGCATCAACGTCTCTTCCGCGGCGCTCTCGATCGGCGCGGTGGATTCGAAGGACGACAGGGATCCGGTTACCGACAGCTACAGCTTCACCATTTCACAGAGGGTGCCGTGGTCGGGACTGGTGGAAGTTGCTTACGTCGGCAATCAATCGCGGGACTTGTTGAACACTTCTGGCGGAGCGGGATCCAACATCAACCTCGTGCCGGTTGGATCGATGCTGTCCTCGAACAATGGCGGCGTAGACCCAGCCACACTCAACGCGAACAATTTCCGGCCCCTGGCGGGAATCAGCGACATCAATCTGGCTACAAATAATCTGTACGCCAACTACAACTCTCTGCAGATTACGTACATGCGGTCGAAGGGGCGATCGATGATCTCGGCCAATTACACCTTCGGCAAAGCAATGGGAATTGTCAGCTCCACTATTGACTCCCTGAATCTCAATAACGATTACGGCGTACAGTCGACCAACAGACCGCAGATCGCCAATGTTCTTTACTCTTATGAGGTGGGCAGGGTGTCCCGCAACAAGTTCATTGGCGGATTCACCAACGGCTGGCAGTTGTCTGGCGTAGTGCAGATGCAGAGCGGTCCGAACCTGACTGGACAGCGCAACCAGAACTTCGGACTGACCCTGAACAGCTTTAAGATTCCAGGGACTACCTTTAATGTCAGCAACACGTCGCTCCTCGGGACTCCGAACATTCAGCTTTCGCCGATCCTCACGTGCGATCCACGGCAGAATCTCGCTCCCCATCAGTTCATCAATCCGAATTGCTTCAGTTTCCCAACTCAGGTCGGACAGAATGGGGCCACCACGTTGCCCGTCATCTACGGGCCCGCCTTCTTCAACGCCGACCTGGGTATCTTCAAGAATTTCGCGATCACGGAGAAGCAGAAGCTGCAGTTCCGAATCGACGGGTACAACTTCCTCAATCACCCGTTGTGGTCGTTCAATAATGCGAATCTGACTGCAGGGTTCGACGGAACCACGGGAAAGCTCAATACGCCTTTGTTCGGAACCGTGAACACCAAGCAGGGCGCCCGCATTGTGCAGTTGCAGGTGAAGTACACGTTCTGATCTGACAGAACGGCGCTAAAATCAGTGGAGGGCTTCCTCGGTGGAGCCCTCCATTTTTTTGCTCATGCGGACTCTTTTCCTCCTTCCCGTGTTTGCCGCCGCCCTGTTGGCGCAGCAGGATCACACGGAAGCGATGTTGAAAGAGGCCATACGGCTCCATCAGGCGGGGCAAGTGGAAGCGGCCATCGGGGACTATCAGAAGTACCTTTCGCTGCGGCCGGATTCGTTTCTCGCGCATTCCAATCTCGGCGCCGCCTACGCAAAAACGGGGCGCTATGAGGATGCCGTGGAACAATACCAGGTCGCGTTGAAGCTGCAACCCGACAATGCCAGCATCGAACTCAACCTCGGTCTCGCCTGGTACAAGTCCGGCCAGACTCAACGCGCCGCCACAATTTTCGACAGTCTGCACAAGCGCGCTCCCGGTGAGTTGCAGACGACCCTCCTGCTGGCCGATTGCCTGCTCGCTATGGGGAAGGATAAAGACGTTGTCAGCCTGCTCTCCGCCCTTGGTGAGCAGCGGCCAGACGACCTCGCCGTCTCGTATATGCTCGGCACCGCGCTCGCGCGTGACGGCCAGATCGAACGCGGCCAGGTGATTATCGACCGCATTCTACGCAACGGGGATACTGCGGAGGCGCGCCTTCTGCTCGGCACTACAAAGCTTCGGGCGCAGGAGTATCCGGCGGCTCTTGTGGATCTGGCGAAGGCCGTCGAGCTCAACCCGAAACTGCCCGACGTTTATACCTACTATGGGCAGGCGCTGCTGGCCACCGGTGATTCCTCCGGCGCCGTCGAAGCGTTCCGGAAAGCACTTGCGGCGAACCCGAATGATTTTGGCTCGAATATGCAGCTCGCCATCCTCCTGAAAGAGGACGACAAAATGGATGAAGCGCTTCAATGCCTCAATCGCGCCCTCAGGGTTCGCCCCGGCGATCTCGGGGCCCGCTACCAGCACGCCGGCATTCTGCTTCATGACAACAAGACCGAAGACGCCCGCACAGAACTCGAAGCGATCGTCGCCGAAGCCCCCGGTTTCACGGAAGCGCACGTCACGCTCGCCACGGTCTACTACAGGCTGAAGCGCAAAGCCGATGGTGACCGGGAGCGGGCCCTCGTTCAAAAATTGACGGCCCAGACCCAGGCGAAACAACAGCAGGGGATCAATCAGAAGTGAGAGGCGCGATCGCCCTCCTGCTCTTCTGCGCATTGTCTGCCGCCGCGGCTTCTCCCCAGGATTGCGCCCCTTGCCATCCGGCTCAAACCGCCCACTTCGCCGAATCTGGCATGGCGCGAGCACTCCAGAAGGGCGCCGGGGACGTGCATCTCACCGGCAAACTCGGCGCATATAGCTACAAGATCGAAGATTCTGTCTACAGCGTCAGTGACTCGGTGAACACCCTGCGCTTTCCCATCGCCTCGACTTTCGGCGAGGGCTCCACGGGACAGACATGGTTGTTCCAGCGCGACGGAATCTGGCAGGAGAGCCGCGTGAGTTATTTCGCCGGGCTGAAAGGTCTCGATCTGACCATCGGCCAGCAGCCCGCCGCCGTTCACACTCTGGAGGAAGCCGCTGGGCGCCCGGTACCTGCGTCGGAAGCCCGCCGGTGCTTCGGCTGCCATGCGACCGGCGAGACGCCAGGCGTTCAGTGCGAACGCTGTCACGGCGCGACGGAGCGGCACCTGGAGAACCCGGCGGCGGTTCCTGCCAGACTCGGGAAGCTCTCGACAGAGGATCTGGTAAATTTTTGTGGTGAGTGCCACAGAACGTGGTCGCAGATCTCCATCGACGGCCCGCGCGGCGTCCAGAACGTCCGCTTCCAGCCCTATCGCCTCGCCAACAGCAAGTGTTACGATGCTGCCGATGCGCGTATTCGCTGCACGGCCTGCCACAATCCTCATCAGCCTCTCGAAACGAACCTGGGCGCTTACGATGTGAAGTGCCAGGCCTGCCACGCGGCCTCGATCCACGCTACGGAAAAGAAGGATTGCGTGACCTGCCACATGCCGCCCGTCGAGCTGCCCGGAGCCCACGGAGCATTTACGGATCACCGAATTCGCATAGTGAAAGGGGACGGCTATCCGGACTGACATGAAGCTTTCACGCCGTCAGTTGCTGGCTTTGGCCGCTGCGCGTATCGCGGGCGGCGCCACCCCCGCTTCCCTGTTCGAGGAGGTTCCGCCGTCGGTCAGCGGCATTTCCTGGACGCACGAAAATGCGAGGTCCAAAGAGCATTACCTGCCGGAGGCGCTTGGGCCCGGCGTCGCCTTTCTGGATTACGACAACGATGGCTGGATGGATATCTATTTCGTCAACAGCGGCCCCAGCGATTTCTTCACCCCATCCAGACCGCTGCGTAATGCCCTCTATCGGAACAACCGCGACGGCACTTTCACCGATGTGACCGAAAAGGCCGGAGTCTCCGGCGGCACGTTCGGCATGGGAGTGGCAGTCGGCGACTTCGATAACGATGGCTGGCCCGATCTCTTCGTCACCTCCTACGGCAACTGCATTCTCTACCGGAACAATCGCGACGGCACCTTCACCGACGTCACAAAGAAGGCGGGACTCGAAACTCCCGGCTGGACCACCAGCGCTGTCTGGTTCGATTACGATAATGACGGCCGCCTCGATCTTTTTGTCTGCAGCTTTGTCGATTACGGGAAAACCTCTCACCTCTCCTGCGGCGACAACAAGCTGGGCAAGCGCTATTACTGTATCCCTCGCTTTTTTAAACCCACTGCCAGCTTCCTCTATCACAACAATGGCGATGGAACGTTCAGCGAAGTCAGCAAAGGCACTGACATCGCCCGCTCCTTAGGCAAAGGACTCGGCGTGGTCGCAACGGACATCAATAACGATGGCCGCATGGATCTCTTCGTCGCCAACGACACCGTCCAGAATTTCCTGTACGCGAACCGCGGTCCCGATGGCAATAAATGGAAATTTGAAGAAATTGCGTTACCCGCTGAAGTCGGCTTCGGGGAACAGGGGCAACCCCGTTCCGGTATGGGCGTCGATGCGGCGGATGTCTTCGGCAGTGGCTATCAGGACCTCTTCGTTGCCAACGTCGATCAGGAGATGTTTTCTTTCTACAGAAATCAGGAAGACGAAACCTTCCGCGATGCCGCACAGCCCAACGGCATTGCCCGCTCTACTCGCCTGCTCAGTGGCTGGGGCTTGAAGTTCTTCGATTACGACAACGATGGAGCGATGGATTTGATTCTTGCCAACGGCCATCCCGACGACATGATCGAAAGCTACTCGCCCTCGGTGAAATACAGGGAGCCTCTGCTGCTGTTTCATCAGGATGGGGGACGGCTGCACGAAGTCAGTTCGCTTGGGGGGCCCGCGTTCGGTGAGAGCTGGCCGGCGCGCGGTTTGGCCGTCGGAGATTTCAATAACGATGGCCGGCTCGATGTACTGATCGGCAACAATGGCGGAGCGCCGCTGCTACTGCGGAATAATTCTGGCGCAGGAAATCACTGGCTGGGATTGAAACTGGAGGGCGTAAGGTGCAACCGGGATGCGATTGGCGCGAAGATTCGGTGGTCTGCGAATTCGGTGGTCCGGACGCGATTGAAGAACGCCGGGGGAAGCTATCTTTCTTCGCACGATCCGAGGGAGGTGCTGGGCGTTGGGTCAGCGGCGAAGATCGATTGGGTTGAGATCACGTGGCCGCAGCCGAGCGGAATCACTCAGCGTGTGGACAATCCCCCGATGAACCGGTATATCACCGTGCGCGAGGCAGTGTAGAGCCCGGCTCTATTGTTCAGCGCCGGTAAACCGTAACCCCACTCCCAATAATCGACGTCAAAAACGGAGCACGCGCCGGCGACGCCGCCTCCGCTTCCTCCGGAGTACAAAACACTACATCCACAGGAGGAAAACACTGTCCCGCCAACTGCCGGGCACGCCGATGCAAACCCGCTCCCCCATTCTCAAAAGCGCCAATCAGCAGCAAATCGATATCGCTCCCAGGATGATTCGTCCCCTTCGCATATGACCCAAACAAGATGATCCTCTCCGGAGCAAAGGCCCGGATGAACTGACTCATCGTCCGATTGATCAGAGGAGGCAACGTCATGTCAGCTCACCTGATACTTGACGAACAAAAACACATCGCCAATATCCGACTTCGCCAGTACATTGAAGTGTTCGCCAGCCGAATCCCGCCGCAGTTTGAAGGATAACGCTCCCGGCGTCAAATTGGCTGGCGCAGTGACCACCGTTCCGCATATGTTCGGCTCCGTAACGCTCGGTACCGGGACCATGGCGATATCCGCATTCGGCAGCGGAGCTTGCGGTTGCAGTACAAAATTGCCAGGGTTCCACGACACCGCAAGAACCGTAATACCCGTAATCGCAACCGTTTTCCCCCGAGTCCACGCCGGGAACTTCGCCGGTGACACCGTCACCGTCAGCACCTGATCCGACCCCGCCGCCGGTGTAGCAACAAACGCCTGCCATGGAGTCACCGGGAACGGATTCGCCACAGTAGCCGCAGGGGCTGCAAAATCGTTCAGCGCACTGAATACCTTGACCCCGGAGGTCGGCGCCGTCTCCGCGTTGTGTGCCTGCACCGCCTGAGCGAGCCCGTCTCCGCCATCCACCGCCGTGTAGAAGAGGTGGAAAACCACGTCGCCTACGGTCGACAAATCGATCTCATTCGTCAGCTCCGGCATTTCGAAATGCCAGGAGCTGACCGCTCCCGAATTTTCGAAAGGCGCGTAGCGCGTATCACTCAAATTATTGTTAATCGCAGTGAGAAACAGGCCCGGATCGTCCTGACCATTGCCCAGAGCGATCTTCTGCGGAACAGCGGCATAGTTATAGACGAATCTCGGATCGGATCCCGCTGGCGTCTCCGCATAGCCTGCGCCCACGTCGGTCGACACGCGAACCTTGTTGCCTGTCATCGTCAGCGTCGCCTTCACGTTGTCGAACTTGCCGGGACTCGGATAGACGACTGTAACGCTGACGCGAACCAGATGCCGGTTATAGTGCCCCGGATAGTCGTTGTCGAACAGCGATTCGGGCAGATCGAAGTCGCACTTGCCAGTCACAAGCAACTGCTGAAATGCCGTAGAGTCGAGCGAGGCGAGCGACACAAACCGGCTCAGTTCGAAACGCCGCTTGTTCTGGTCGAGGTACGACGCCTGCATCCGGCGCAGATCGCCATTCAGCGTCTCACCCGCCAGTAACCCTTTGTGCAGGCTGTCCCAGTATCCAAACCGGATAAACGAACTATCCTGGATACCCAGTTCGAACTGATAGCACTTTTCCACCTGCCTGCACAACCGATACGCCAGCTTATAGCTTTGGAAATACGTATCGGCAAGCTGCCCCAGCATCCAGTCGTACAAATCCTGGTTCGTGAACTTGTTTGTCAGGTAGTCGATCTGCTTCTGCGCATTGTCGGTTTGTTCCTGATGATTGACACGATTTTGCTGAATAATCTCCAGCGCGATCTGCGCTCCCGCCAGCTGCGTTGACGCCTGGGCAATAGCGATATTCGCCTCGGCAATTCCTTCCTGCGCGGCCTGCTGTTTGCGAAGCAGTTGACCCACCGCTGCGGCGAGTTTCGCCTTCCCATCCATCGCCGCCGCCGCCGCTTTCGCCGCGTTGGTTCCCGCCTTCCCCGCATTGCCCGCGCTGCTGCCGCCGGACTTGGCGCCCGCGCTTGGCGACCCGCCGAATCCCGCTACGCCGGCAAAGAAATCGGGAACGCCATAAAATATCCCGACCATGAGATAGGCGGCGACTTCCACTTCGCGCAGGAGGATCATCGCTTCCTGAAGGTCGTTGGACGTCTTCTCACTGTCGTTCATCAGCACGGCCTGATCCGTATTGAATCGGAGTTTCTGATTCCCCAGATCGATCGCCAGTTGCAGATTCGCAATGGTCTGTTGTTGCTGCTGAATCTGAAGATCGAACAGATGATCCCCGTCCGCCAGCAATTGCCGGCCGAGCGTCTGCTGGAGCATCGTGAACGCGGCGCTGTCGCTCTTTTCGATCGCGCTGAGCACCAGCGCCCCATATGCCCGCAGCGCATTGACGAAATCCAGAGCCTGGGAATACAGGAATGTGAATCGATAGTTCGGCACGCCGACGATGACGTCGCTCAATACGCTTCCGATATCGACCCCTGCCGCTCGGGCGCGCACCAGCAGACCCGGATCGATCGGCGCGTCAAACAGCGCCAGTTGCAGCGCCTGCCCCTGAATGTTCTGGCAGTGACGCAGCTTATAAAGCCGATCCTGCACCTTCGTCCAGTAGCCCAATAGTTGATCATTCGGCGGAATTTTGAAATAGAAGGTTTGTGGCGTCGGCAGACCCCCTCCATCGCCGCCGCTGCCTCCCACGCCTCCTACAGAATTCTCGATGTCGACCATCGCGTTGGCGAACGCATCCAGCTTCGGTTCCAGTTGATCGTAGGATTCGTCGGCATGTTTCGGCGGCGTCGTCGCCGTCGGATTGGGCCCCAGTATTTCCGCCGCGATCACATAAAGCAGCGTCGCCTCGCTGAGAGCTTCCCGCGATTCGCTGGCAAACAACTGATCCGCCCACGCAATCAGGTTGTCGAGATAGGACATCACGGTCCGCTTCATATACGCGACCGGCCGTTGATCGGCAAGCAGGAACGGATTGAACGGATCGCGCCGCCAGCTCTCCACCTGATTGATAGCATTGGCGTCGCCCAGGTTCACGGCTTCCAGCAGATTATTGATACGTTGCGCAAGAATATCCGCGCTCGTCAGATCGTAGATCGGTTTCGGAATCCAGAATCGTTTCGGCGCTGGATCCGTTCCCGCACGCGTGGGATCGAAGATGTAGTGGAACCATTTCGCCGCATCTTCAAATTGCTGGTTCTGGCTGAGAAGCTCCGCGATGTAGAGCGGAATATGGAAAAACAATTCCCAGTTGTAGACCGAATAGGATGCGTCGAACCGGAAGTCCAGGAACTCGCGATCGGCATTCGTCACATCGTCGCGATCGAAATCGACGCGCGAAAGCACGGGCTGGTATCCCGTCTGGAACGAAAAGTGATCCGCGCCGGAGGGATCGATCTGATCCGGATTCAACTGCAGATTGCGGTCGTACAGCAGCGGAAATCCGCCGCTCGAGAGCTGGTGCCAGAACAATCGAGTAAACGGGTGATAGAAGCGATGAAAGAAATATCGCACCTGAAACGGCACGCTGCCGGCGTTCGAGGGAGGCACTGGCGTCCACGCACTGCCCACCCAATAAACTTTCTGGCTCTCCACGTAGTAGCAGCGCCGGTTGTCCTGGAAGAAGAAGTAACCTGCGGGATCGAATTCGAGATCCGAAGTGGAGCCCACCACGCGAAACGGAACGGGCGCGGCGTTCAGAAGCGGCCCCACGTTCTGCTGCAGAGCGCCGCTCGATGTGAACACCAGGGGCAGGGTCGGATTTATTGATGTGGGGTCGGGTGGCAGCGTTTCGAGCGCCCCCGCTTTGGGGGCCAGCCCGGGCTCGCCTCTGAAATCCGGATCCGCCTGTGAATCCTGAAGCGGCAATAGCGGCTGCGCATCAGGGCCATAGGTGCTCTGCGCATGCGTGAACAGCGGCATTCCGATTCCATACGTACCGTGAAGCGGAACCTCCGTATTACGCAGCTCGAGATCGTTGAAGCGTCCATCGAATACGGCCCGGCCCAGATGAATCGCGGCATCCCCGTAAGGCCCCACGAGGTCGATCGTGCCCATCACATACGGATACGCCTGCCAGTACCCAAACCGGAAGACATCGACAAACAGAGAGGCGCCATACCCGGGCGCAGGCGCGGGCGTCTGCACTTTGATCGTGTAAAATGCTTCCACCGACGCAGGATCGGTCACCCCACTGGAACTGATCGCCGGTCGGTCGAACAGCCTGCCCTTTGCCGCCTGCGGCGGAGCCCAGCTTCCGTTACGAAAGATGCTGAAGCTGACGCCCAACGCCGTGTATCTCTCCACGTTCTGATCCGGCGTGATGCCGGCCTGAGCTTCGGGGAGTTGCTGTTGCGGTTCGTTTAGAACCTGCACCTCCAGCCAAAAGAGACATACGCGGCCCCGATAGACAGCTGGCACAACCTGCTTTGCCTTGATGCTGAGCGGGATCTGCTTCCACCCTGTCCAGGCCCCGTTTTCAAGCGACCGCAGATAGAACACCGGCGGGTCAGACACGCCTCTGCCCACCACATGGATGGAATGCGTCGCCGGATCCTCGCAGGTCCCCGTCACCGTCAGGTGCGAAACACCGTCCAGCCCGTCGATATACTTCAGCGCCACCGTTTCCAGATAGTCAGTGGTGCTTTCGCCCTGATGCACTCCCTGTTCGAATGTCTGATAAATTTCCGTGCGATTGGGCCGCTGTGATTCGATCAGCCAGTTTTCCGGATACAGGAACACTTCCCGGTTCGCTTCCCAGATGCGGTATCGCTTCATCCATTCCCACTGATTCCACGTATCGTCGAGCGCCGGATCCACAGAAACTGCCGGCGCCTCCAGATTCATCAGACATCGCTCGACGAAAATCTGGACCGCGATGTATGCCTGCACTACGCGCGACGTCACCTGGCAGGAACTCATCTCGACGTCGATCAGGAAATGATCGAAGAGTCCATTGACATCGCCGTAGATCAGATTGCCGGAGCTGTCGCGCTCTGCAATCAGGAACGCCTGCAGCGCGCCGGAACGGCGATCCCGAATCGGATCGGTCAGGGTTGGCGCGAACTTCAGCCAGTCCTGGTTGTCCGGATGTTGCGCCTTGACTGCGCCCAATGCTGACGACGCCATTGTCTGAGCCGTCGCTTCGTCGGCGGGAATCTGCCCCCATTCGATGATCTGCGCCGCCGTTGCGTTAGCCGCCGTAGCCATCGCCTGAAGCGTACGCAGGGAGTCGTAGGTTTTTGGATTCTTGTAGTCCGCGGGAAACGCGATTCCGAGTCTCGCGGCAAACGCGCTGATATTGTCGATCGGCCAGCCGGAGATTCCCGCCAACGCTGTTTGCGCGGCAGCTTCATTCGCCAGCGTGCCCGCTTGCACGCCGCTGATCACGTCGAACAGCGTCTGGATCGTATCCTGCGGAGCCGCCGCGGTGAACAGGCGGGCAAGCTTAATCACCAGCATTGTCGTCAGGACCGGCCCGAGGCTCAATGCGGGCTGCGCATTCGTTACCGGCAGTTGGGCGAGATCCACGCCCCCATACACGGCCGGATTCGCCAGGAGCCACGTCACATCCGCGCTCACCAAACGCAGCCGCCGTACAATCGCCGCAATCTTATCGAACAGCTGGATCGCCAGGAATTGATTCGGGAAGCTCGCGGCATCGATCGGAGTGGAAGACCCCATCGAGGGGTCCGTCAACACGGCCAGAATGGTTTTCCCGGTAAGCGGGACCTGCACTGCCTGTACAACCGCTGCCGTGACGTCGTTCGCGATAACGGAATCGGCGGGGCGATGCGCATTTGCCGCCACCGCTGCGATCACGCTCCCATTCACATCTCCGCCACTGGGATTCAGAATCGCCTGGCGAACCGCTCCCAGAGCGGCCGTGATATCGTCAGCCGTCATCTGCGTTGTGGTCGCCCAGGGCGACGGCGTCAACAGATACGTCAGCGCGTCAATCGAAAATCCCGATTGCTGCGCGGATTTCACCTGATCGATGAACGCGAGCGTTGCCGCGATATTGGCAAACAACGGCGTGATGATGTCAGCCGTTCCCGGCGTAATCAATACAGCCAGAGAAATCAGGTCGCCGATCGCAATGCGGCACGCCTTCGCAAGCGCCGACGCGCGATAAAGCAGGCTTAAGTTGTCGAGTGTCAGTTTGCCATCGGTCAGAGCAAATAACGCGGTTGCATCGTCCGCTGAAACTCCCAGCGCCGCCTGTATTCCCGCCAGATGATCGGGCAGATTCGGATTCACGATCGCACCACCGGCCGGAAGCGCCGCCAGGTCCGGATCCGCGGCGACGGATGGACTCAGGAACAACTGCGAATAAAGCGATGTCGTCGTAGTGCCATCCGAATCCCGGTGTGTCGCGGTATCGATGTCCTGATAAAACGCCAGTTGCCGATCCACGGCCAGACCGGTCACGTACTGCAATTGCCAGAAACTCTGCAATCCCGCCAGCGCATTCCCGTCGAGAGCTCCGTTCGCGACTGCCGGGGCGCGCAGAAGCAGATCGAGTTCCCACATCTTGTACCCGGTCCGCCGCCACAACCGCAGGAAGCGATGCGCCCGGTCGAGAAACCCTGCATCGAGCGGCGCCGGCGCAAGCGATTGCACGCTCGTATCGCAGGTATCGGCGATGCCCTGAATGGCGATGCCGAGCCCGCCCTGTACCCATGCCGATTCCAGCAGTTCCAGTATCAACTCGTACGTGATCGAAGCCGCCTGCGTGAACTTCTCAACTGGCGCCAGGTCTGTCGCTGGCGCGGGCGTGTTCCACGCTACCGCGGCGGCGACAAAGTTCGCATTCGTCACCAGAACCTGCTCATGAGGCGACATTCCCAGTCGTTCGGCTGCCACCGACACTGGCGCCGTAAGCAAAGCCTGCCGCACCTGCCACACCGGAATATTCCATTGCTGCAGGTACGTCCGCACCGCATCGAGCCCCGCGCTGTAAGGCAGCGTGTGCGGATAGCTCGCCGTCGCCACTGCATCGAACGCTCCCTGATTGAAATATTCCGGAGCGGCGCGTAGCTCCGCGGCCGTTTTGCCTTCCGACGTCTGTTTCCACTGCGGATTAATCGTTGAATTCGGATCGGCCGGCGGTGCGATCGCGTCTCCCAAGAGCTCAATCACCAGATCGACATACGGAACTTCGGTATCGGTATTCGGGCAGTTCAGCAGCAGATGCCGGATATCGGGCCGTCTGGCGTCCAGAACATCGAGCGCTGTCTGAGAGCCTTGCGGATGGTTCCGGAGCCACAACAGCAAATCGCACAGATACGCCGCCGGACTCAAAACAGAAGTGCAGTCATCCACCGCGCAATAGTCCTGTGACCCGAACAACGTCGCCAGCGACTGATCGCGCTCCACGGCCGCACTCATCGGTTGATCGAGAGCGGCGGTTTGTCCGATCGCCGCCGGCCAGATGCCAATGGCGTCGCGATTCAACTGCGTATAGAGCGACAGCGATGCAGCATAGCGTTGCGCGCCCGCACGGTAAATACGCACCGCGTCGTGTTTAGTGATCCCGGCGGCGGTCGCTTTGACAAAGAACTGCTGCTGCCCCATCGTCGCAATCTGCGTTGCCGAATGGATCCCCAGATTCAGCAGCGTCACGGCGGAATCCACCTGTGGCGCAATTCGCAGCACCCGTTGAAATTGCCGCGCCTGCTGCGTGACCGCTGGACGATCCGCGGCATCGATTCCCGCGAATGCCTGATCGCCGGCCGCTGCGACAAACACCGCAAGATTGTGCTTCTGCAGTTCGAGCGTCGGGTTGTTGGTGAAAAATCGGTTGACCGGGGTCTGAACCGCTTGCGGTACAAATTTGCTTCCCGCGACGCGGCTCGACAATGCGGCCGTCGGATACGCTCGCGTAATCCGGGCATAGATTACTCCCGCAAAAACCTGCGCCGGGTTGGCATCACCTGCTCCGTCGATGCTCGGTGGCGGTCCGGTCTGGGTAACGAGCGTCTCCCAGTCTTTCAAAGACAGGCGCGCCAGATCAGGCAGCGCCTTATATTGTGCTTTATCAAATCCCGCAAGCAGGACGCTCACCAGCGGAAGATGATTCTTGACGAAGGCGCCGACCGAGAGTGTCCGCTCGATCTGCGAAGCCTCAGCGGCCGTTAGCCCGTGCTTGCCGTCGCCCAGCGTTTTCCAGAAGGTCCGCATCGATAATGTGTTCGACGCGAGCACCTGCGCGAATACCTGTTGCTTCTCCGCGGGCAGCTTCACTGTGTTCAGCAACTGCCCGAGAGTCGTCTTACCCACCAGATAGGGCTGAGCGAGAAGATCGGTCGTGCGTAATGCCTGCAGTTCGCTGACGATCTTCGGAATCTGGGCGGTGAATTGCGGCCCAATCAAATTCGCCTGTACCGCCGACGTGAGCGCACGTTGCTGCACATCTGCCGAGAGCGAGAAAATCATCGACGCGATCTGATGCACCAGCGCGTCGATAAGCGTAAAGCTGTCGCTCGCGTCCAGCAATGGGCGGGGCAGTGCTGACGGAATCGCTTGCCGAAGGAATCCATAAAACGCGGCTGGAGGTACTTTGAAGGCATTTCCCAGACGCGTTGCCACCACCAGCCGCATGACGTCCTCCGTCCCTTTACGCAGTTCGCGCGAAAGGAAAGTGATGTCCTGGTGGTCGCCGTTCTCCACCAGATCCGGTACAGCCAGGCCCTCCAGCAATTTCGTCATGGACGCGTTGACGGTTGTCCATTCGGAAAGATCCGGCGTGTCGACGCTGAGATTCACTTCCAGATCGGCGGCCGCTTCGAAGAGCGGCGACGTGAGGACCGGCTGCATAGCCGCCTGCACAACAATCAACAGCGGGTCGGGCGCGTCGGGCGGAACGGCGTAACGAATACTGTAAGATCCGTCGGCGGCCGTCTGCCCCTGGCCCAGCGCGGTTTGTTTCCGGATGTGTTGCTGGAAGACGGTCACGCCGCCGGACCAGGGGGCGCCTCCCTGCGCAGTAATCCTGCCGTGCACTAAAAAGGTGTTTACTGAAGTTGCCATGTGCGCCTCCGAAACGGTTTCGTCGTTAGGTGATGCGCGGGGACTCGTGCATTTCACGGATCGCGTTTTCTCTTCGGCGAACGACGGAAAGCGTGTGCGCCCTCTCACGAACGAACGTCCAGCGCGCAGCAATTCATCCGCCTGGCGGTATTCGTTAACACATACCGCCCGAACCTACGGTGCGATCGACGAAAGTGAAACGCAATTCTGCAAGGCGCCGACAACCGGCCGGCGTCTGTACTCGCTGATTGATCAATCAAAAAGTGACTGGCGTTACCATCGGGGTTTACAAACCTCATGCTTCGTATCCGCCTTTCGGCGTTCCTGCTTTGCGCAATCGGCGTCACCGCGCTGTTCGCGAAAACTCCCCACATTCCTGAACCGTCCAGCATTGCCCTGACCCTTCCTCTCGCGCCCGGCGAGGCTCCGCTCGAAGTGACGCTGGCTCAGCTGATGGCGATCTACAAAGACCCGGGTCTCAGCATCGCCGTTATTGATCACAATCGACTGAGCTGGGCGAGAGGCTTTGGCGTCACAGCAGCCGGAGGCAGTACTCCTGTCACCACGCGCACGCTCTTCCAGGCGGCCTCGATCAGCAAGCCCGTTACGGCTACCGGCGCCATGTGGCTGGTCCAGCGCGCGAAGCTCTCGCTCGATGAAGACGTGAACCTGAAACTCAAATCCTGGAAGGTGCCCGATAACCAACTCACGTCCGCCCGGAAAGTCACGCTGCGCGGCCTCCTGAGTCACTCCGCCGGACTGAATGTGGGTGGATTTGACGGCTATGCCCAGGGCCAGCCGGTGCCCACGACCGCCCAGACGCTGGATGGACTTCCTCCCGCAAATAATCCGCCGGTTCGCGTCACCGCCGCCCCAGGCTCGGCGTGTAACTACTCCGGCGGCGGCTACACTATCGCCGGTCTGCTGATGAAAGACGTCACGGGCGAATCCTTTGAAGACTTCATGCGCCGGCGCGTTCTTCTGCCTGCAGGGATGACAGACAGCACCTTCCAGCGGGAACTTCCGCCGGCGCTTGCCCTGCGCGCTGCCACGGGTACGCGCCGGGACCGCCAACCTCTCCCGGGAAAGTGGCGCCTCTTTCCTGAGCTGGCCCCGGATGGTCTCTGGTCCACGCCCACCGATCTCGCAAAGTTCGCGATCGAGATCGCGCTCTCCGGGCGCGGCAAAGCCAATCATGTCCTCTCGCCTTCTTCGTGCAGGAGATGCTCAAAGTTCAATGCCACGATGACCCCACCGGACCGAGCGGAACGGGTCTCGGCTTTGCCCTCGGCTACCGGCATCATCCCGAAATCTTTTTTCACAACGGCAGCAATGCCGGTTTCGAGTCTGTGCTGATGATGAACCCGGATGCTGGCTGGGGTTATGCAATCATGGGCAACTCCGACAACTTCTCAGCCGTCGCCGACCCTGTTCTCCAGACTCTGTCGGAGCTCAATGGGTGGAGTATCGCATCTCCATCTCGCGACCTCGGGCAAAACCTAACCATTATCCGTTCTCTTCGCGATGTCCAGGCGGCGCTCGATAGCTATCAGCGCGCGAAATCCAGCGGATTCGCCGGGCTTCGTCACGACGTAGATACTCTGAACGGCTTTGGTTATAGTCTGCTCGGAGAAAAGAAGTTCGCGGACGCCATTCGAGTCTTCCAGCTCAATGTTGCGGAGTATCCGCAGGATGGCAATACCTATGACAGCCTGGCGGAAGCCTGCATGGATGCCGGCGAACGAGATCTCGCAATCCGGAATTACGAGAAGGCAGTCCAGCTCAATCCAAAAAACACGAATGCGGCAGCTCGTCTGAAGAAGCTGCGGTCAGAGTGATCCCGCAACCGGCCTAATGGCGTGGCGGCGCCGCTGCCCTTCTGCTAACCAAAGGCCGTATTACTCAGCACATCGTAATTTTGCGAGGCGATTTTGAAACGGTCAACCCGGACGCTGCACTGAGCTATCAGCAACCGATACGCCACGGAGGGCGGTTGCGGGAAAGGGTAACCTCACCATGTCAGTCAGATTCTACAATCGCGATATTCCCAACGAATGTCACCAGCAAATGAAAGCCCTGGGAGATATCGCATGGGTCGCATTCGCCCCCGGCGCCAATCGGTTCAGTATTGTTGGGAAGAATGGCGCGTTTTTCAACCGAAATATTCCCGATGAATGCCATCAGCAAATGGGTGAGCTCTCGAAAAACGGGAAGAAAATCGTTTGTGTCGCCTTCCCGCCGGCGGGAGGGAACAGCTTCAGCATCGTGAACGATCACGGCGAATACTTCAACCGGAATATCCCGGATGAATGCCATCAGCAGATGGGTCAGCTTTCGAAGAATGGCGCAAAGGTCGTCTGTGTCGCCTTCCCGCCGGCAGGTGGTAATAGCTTCAGCATTGTCAACGACCACGGCGCGTACTTCAATCGCAACATCCCGGATGAGTGCCATCAGCAGATGGGCGAGCTCTCGAAAAATGGAGCAAAGATTATCTGCGTCGCGTTCCCGAAACAGGGCGGCAATTCATGGAGCGTTGTTAACGACAGAGGCAACTTCTTCAACCGCAACATCGACGATGAAGCGCACATGATTATGCTCTACCAGAGCTCGGTTTACGGACCGGTGAAGATCGTGGCATTTGACACTGATGGCGATGGATGGTCAGTAACATCCGCCGTGACGAAGTCAGAAACCGTGTGCGATGCGACAACATGTACGTCGATTGCCGGCATTTACGAAAACATCCAGGCGCGGCTGGACAACAAGGTAGTCGGCTACGCCTGCACCGTTGGCGCTTCTGCGGTCAGCGCCTACGCGAATGGATGGGCGCGGACGTCGGCAGACGCGCCCGCGAAGCGCTTTCTTTCATCCACAAAAATCACTGTAGCCAGCGTATCGAAGTTTGTGACAGCGGTCGCCGCTATACGGATTCTTGCGAAGAATCACGTTGGACTCGACTCTGCAATCGGCGGGCATCTGCCTTCGGACTGGAAGCTTGACTCCTACACCGCATCGATTACATTCCGCCAGCTGCTGACGCATTCGAGCGGGATCAAGGACTACGGCAACGTCAGCATGGATTACGACCAGCTGAAGAAGTTTTTCACCCAGACTGTGGATCGCACGAAGAACACCCCGTGCCAACCCTCGTCAGTGGTCAATCCGGCAAACCCGATCAACGCGAATAATCAGGGCCGGTGCTACAGCAACTACAACTTCGCGATTTTCCGGATACTCCTGCCCTGGATCGATGGATTCGCTGATGATCCGGCGCATCGCGCCCAGAAACTGGCGAATGCGTATGTGAATCTGGTGGAAACGCATGTCTTCGCGCCGGTTGGGGTAAGCAGCATGATGGCTAAACCACCCGCCTCGGGCCCGCAGGCGACGGGTTATGCGTTCTCTTACAAGTATCCGGGCACTGACAAAGGCGTCGACTGGGGTGATGACACGTCGATCGTGGGGGCGGCGGGCTGGTATCTGGCGATAGAGGATATTGCTCAGGTTCTGAACAGTCTGAACAGGAATGACGGTCGCATTCTGACTTCGGCTCAGGTGCAGGATATGGAGGCAACGGTAATGGGCTGGGACGTCTCCCGCGATTCTGCCGGCAATCGTTGGGTGGAAAAGAATGGCGGCTGGGGCTCGAATGGCACTACGATCAGCACATCGGTGGCGCTCTTCGGACCTGGAATTTTCGGCGCGCTGTTCCTGAACTCTGATATCAAAGGTGAAAGCGTCGGCGCTGACACTGTGCTGCACGACGCGTGGCGAGCGGCGGTCAAGCCACGCGCCATGGCGCGACCTGCGGGCGCCACAGAGTAATCGTAGAAACTCCGGTGTTACGCTGCCGGCGCTCTTGGGCGCCGGCAGCGAGAAGCGCATTTACTCCCTCAGTTGACGCCAATACGGGCACGGCCCAGCAGAATTACGTCGCCCGGTTGAATCGGCTCGGGGATCAGGATGATGGGAATGGAGCGTCCGTTCCGAATGATGGCAACCGGCGTCTTATCGTGACGGCGGCTATTGACAAGCGCGAAGCGCCCGTCGTCCCGGCGCACGATATGAGCATGCGTGCGGCCGACTGTTTCGTTAATGCCGTTTTCAACTTCGCTGAAAGCCACATCATTGGAACGCACAAACTGCCCGTCACTGTCGAAAACTTCGCGCAGGCGCCCCAGATTCGTGATTGCTGCAGATAACACCAGAGAAGACGGTTCGGCAGTGCCGGTAAGAACGCTGAGAGAGCGCGGCGCTCCGGGCTCCGCCAAAGCCGGGCCCGCCAGCGGAGACGTGGCAGCTGCCTGACGCCCCACAGATTCAAAACTCAGCCAGAAGTTCCTGCCTGCGTCGATTTCGGGATCGGCTGCCGCGAAGGCCTCGCGCAGATGTGTTTCTACAATCAGGTTTCTGTCGTACTGGCAATCGGCGCGGGAAAGAACAGAACGAATCTCAGCCTGCAGCTCTCCGCCATCAATCCACACCGTCTGAATCGCCGCACGCTCCGCGGGGGTGCGGGGACGGATATCAACCAGAATACGGTTAAAAGGAAAAACATAGCGCCCAGCAGACAGCTCCTGAATATTCCCGCGAATTTCTTCGAGAATGTCATGCCGGATCTCGGAAAGCTCCGGGACTTCCCCAGACGGCGCGTGAGTTTGGAGGGATTGACGAACCGCGCTCCAGATTTTCTCCAGTGACATGACAGGTTAAATTATCCCAAGTTCCCGGGCTGCCGCGACCAGGTCGCCCGCAATCGGAGCCGCCAGCGCCCCACCATAACCCCCGTGCTCGACAAACACCGCAAAGGCAATCTTCGTATCGCCGTCATAGGGGGCAAAACCTGTGAACCACGAATGGGCGAGATTGTCTTCGGCGCTAACCCCTGGACGCTTATCGACCTGCGCGGTGCCCGTCTTACCCGCAATCTGAACCAGTGAACCGGACAGGAATTTGTGCGCAGTGCCGGAAAGAACAACACTGCGCATCGCCTGAGCCAGCGCCATAGCGGAAGCAGGACTGAGAATGACCTGCGGAACAGCCGCAGGTTCAGTCAACGGACCCTGTATCAGCCGTTCATGAATCAACCCACCGTGATTGGCAATCATCGAAGAAACGAGCGCCATCTGCAGAGGGCTCGCCGTCACTTCGCCCTGACCGTAGCCGGAATCCGGCAGAACTTTCTGCAGACGTCGAACAGCGGCGTCCGGGTTCTGCGCATCGCTTCGCAATGGCGTCACGACCCGAATACCAAACAGCGCAGCCGTTTCAGCGAGCTTCGCTGCGCCGACCTGATAAGTGGCAAGCTGCGCGAAATAAGCATTGCAGGAAACACGAATCGCATCGGACATGGTGAGAGTGCCGTGTGGCATGTCGCCAATATCGTCATGGATTCCCTTGCTGCCATAACCGCGGATTTTCGCGCCCGCGCGGCCATCGTTGAGCCGCACGCAGGTCTCCGGCTGCCCCAGCAACGCGGGGTCTTTTCGCAGCGCCGCGATTGCCGTCACCAGTTTGAATGTCGAGCCTGGCGGATAGGCTCCAAAGCGGGCGACATCCTGATACGGCCTGAGATCCTCGCGGGCCGCAACCCGCTGCGCTCCGCGGACAGACATCGGATCGACCGGCTCTTCCGGGTGGGCTTCGCCGGGCCCCGGGAGATTGATCGACGCGAGGACGTTGCCGGTCTCGACATCCAGAATGATGGCAGCGCCGCCGGTCTTATGGGCGCGGGACAGGGCGGCAGCGAGAATGCTCTGCGCACGCAGCTGAAGACGGATGTCGATCGTGAGATGCACATCGCGATCGCGCTGCAGGAACTTCGCCAGCTCAGGCTGGCCGGGTTGTCTGCGCCTCCGGACAGCGGGAAGAATCTCCCGGGTATTTTCAAATCCACGGAGACGCCCGTTAGCGACGCGTTCGACGAAAGCAGTATCGGAAGCGCCGAACCTCGCTCTTTCGACGTTGTCGCCCAAGAGGTGATAAGTAAGATCGCCAAACGGATAGGAGCGGTCCTCCGGCGCACGGCAGCAGCGATCGAGAGACACGCCCAGTTTTTCAAGGTCTGACTTGCTCGCCTGCAGATGGTCGGGATGGCTGGTGGCAAGGAGGATTCCGGAGCGATCGTAGATATCCCCGCGCGGGATCAGGCTCTCAACGAGCGCAAGGCGCGGGTTGTAGATCGTGGCCTGGATGGTGCGGGGACCTGGAACCACTGAACGCCTTCCTCGTTGAACGTTTTCGACAAGCACGCGGGCCGGGCGGCCAAAAACATCATCCGCCTGAATCACATCGAGCCAGGCAGTACGGCCCAGGAGGATGCAGCCGGCGGCCATGAGGATGGCGAGAACCCACCGCTGCGGCATTTCAAAGAGCTGGCGAACGGGCTCGTCCGCGGCTTCCCGTGAAGAGACGGAAAGAATCAGCGCTATGAGAAAGAAGTTGACGACCATGGAGGTTCGTCCCCAGCAGAGAAAGGGCGCAGCTACGCCGGAGAGTGGAATGGCGCCGGTGACGCCCCCGATAATGACGATCGCCTCGAGCGACAGAAGAAGACTGGCGCCGAGCGCCAGGAAGAATCCGTATTCAGACGGCGCGCGACGCGCAATGCGGTAGCTTCGGTACGCCAGCCAGCCGTACACCAAAAAGATGGCCAGCAGGCCGCAAAAGCCCCACTCCTCACCGATGGAGGAGTAGATCATGTCGGTGTGGTTGGTGGGAACGAGCCACGCGTCGCCCCAACCGATGCCGGAACCGAAAGGGCCTCCAGTCGCAAGCGCCCAGAAGCTCTTCACCAGTTGATCTCCGCCCCGCAACGTGTTTTCCCACGGGGTGCGCCACATGCCGATTCGTATACCGAGCTTAGGCGCGATCAGGTTATACGAAGCTGCGACAAAACTGCCGATGAGCAGAACAAAACCGGCGACCGGCAAGCCCGGGCGCTCCAGAGCAACTCCGTAGAGAAGCAGAAAGAGGCACGCGATGACCAGAGCGGGGCCGAGATCGTTCAGCATTTTGAAAACGATCAGCGCGAAAAGCGTGGAGCCAAGAAGCGGAAGCAGATGCTTGAATTTGGGAAGGTGAAAAGGGGCGCCACGCATGCCGAATCCTTTTTCCCGGAGATCCCGCAGGCGGCCCCATTGCTGGCTGAAGTACCCCGCATAGAAGACAACGATCAAAACTTTAATGAGCTCCACGGGCTGAAAGCCCCAGAGATTAATGTTCGCGTCGCCCGTTGGCGAACTGCCGAAGAGCTTGAGACACAAAAGCAGCGCGGCGATGAGGAGAAGCGGGACGAAGACCAGCGCCTGTCTTCCCTGGACGGAACGCCCCAGGCCAGCGGCGCGCCGGTAATCGAAAAACGAGAACGCGGGGAGCGCAAGCAGAAGGGTTCCGAATGCGATCCCCTGCGAAAAATTCGGGAATAGCAGTGAATCGCGGGCAGGGTTGCTCAGGCTGAGCATCGTGATAAAAGCCATGCCCGTAATGATGTGAAGTGGCGGCAGGAGCGTGAGGTCTCCACGAAAATCGCGCCACCACCAGATTCCGGCCACGATGTAAAAAGGGACGATGAAGATTGCGACAGCAAGCCACAGCGCCCGGATGAATTCCGATGGTGTTCGCACCAGGAAGACCTGGTGAAGAGCGACGGAGGGATTTACGCCCGCATCGGGATCGGAAGGCGGCAGCGACGCGGTGACAGGCGCAAGAGTAGTTCGCAACCATCCGAGGCCCTCGACGGGCCGGTGCTGATCGATCTGATCCCAGATGGCCTTTGCTGCAGAGGCGCGGACCCGCTCCGAATGGTACGCGCCGAGCCAAGGAAGCAGCTGGCTGGGCGAAGAGACATTATTCAGGTCCACCATCTGGCTAGATTGGAGTCCCTGCCGGGTCTGCTCCAGATCCGGCTCGCGGGCCTGAAGAAACAGCAGCACTCCCGCAAGCACCAGGATGGAAGTAACAGCCAGGGGAATCAGCAGGAGAAGCAGGTTACCCGCCTCAGGCGGCCGGCGTCCCCGCGTGCCGGCGACGCGGCGTGTCACGGTCACTTCGAACCTCCCGCGGCTTCGCCGAGACGCTGCAACTCGGCGAGGCGTTGCTGAATCGTGGATCGCCTGTTGTGAATTTCTTCGATGGCGGCTTCTGTGCGCCCCCAGTTGCGGCAGCCCTGATAGTCTTTTTCCGCTCGCACGAAGTCGTCGTCAGCCTCGCGCAGGAAGTGAGTTTCCTCTTCGTTTGAGTTCTTGCGCCTCCAGTTGAGAGATGCGGTGATCGCTTTGCGGCCGAGGATCATGGAGACATCGCCGCGTTGCGCAGCCTCGCGCTTCGCGGGCGTGTAGTGATTTTGCTGCGCCTTGATCTGATCGGCAATGAGCGCCTGAAGATTGTTGTCGGTGTAGGCATCGAGCCAGGCGAGGCCGATCCACGGATCCGGTAAATCGCCGGCCAGAGAGGATGCCTGCACGAACTTTTGCCGCGCCACCGAGTAGTCCTTCTTCAGGCGGGCGAGATGGCCGTCCACCAGGTAAAGCTCCGCGCGTGCGCGCTTATCGGACGAGTCCATCTCGGTAGCGAAAAGGAGACACGAGCGGGCGCGGAGCCAGTCGCTCTGAAGCGGCTGATGGCCCTGATCGGTTCGATAAGCATTGATGGGACGCTCAGCGGCTTCCACCAGGCGCGGTTTGATTGCAGTGCGCAAATCACTGGTGAAGGCGAAGAAACGTCCGAACCTGGTCTCGCGCAGACTTTGCAGTTCCTTATACTGCGACTCGATACTGGCGAGCGGCATCGACGGAAAATCCTCATTCAGCAGCGAAGAATAGAGCTGCTGGACATCGTGGTGTGCGCCGGCGGCCGAAAGAGTTACGTACAACGCGAGAATTCCGAGGACCGCGCGCAGACCGAAATAGAAGGGCCTGCGCATGATGGCGGCGCCAATTGCGGCGGCCGGGCTGGAGGATGCGCGTGACGGCGCTGACGGTTTGCCCGCATCTGAGGCAGGGGTGCTATTGAAGCGGGATGAGCTGGTCTGTGGCGCCGGCTGCTGCAGGACTGGCGCGGCAGCGGGGAAACTGACCTTGCGGGTGGGGTTCTCCATTGGCCTGAACGTCGACTTGACGGTCGGCGAATCCGGGGCCACACAAAATTTCCGCAGATCGTCCTCGAAAGCCCGCGCATCGGGATAGCGATCCGCCACATTGGCTGAGAGCGCTTTGTAGATGATGGCCTGCAAAGCCGCCGGGCACGACTCTGGAAGTGCGGCGGGCGGCGCGCCGCTGGTGATGAGCAGTTCCAGTTGCTGGTGCGATGATGCGCGGAACGGGAGTTCGCCAGCCACCATCTCATAAAGCACAACCGCGATACTCCAGAGATCGGTCTGCGTGTCCGAGACGCCGTTTCGCAGCCGCTCCGGCGAGCAATAGGCTACGCTGGCGAAATCATTGCGCGTGAAGTTTTTGCTGTAGGT
>DASYCD010000395.1:0-6561 GCA_036500405.1 Bryobacteraceae bacterium | reverse complement strand
GAGCATCCCATCCAGTTGATTGCGGTCCGCCTTCTTGAGGCGCAATTCCAGCCGCCTATAAGTCCTCATGCCCCAGGATAAGCCAGAACATTTCGGCAGTCAATTGTTTAATATAACTTTTTCAGGCGGTCAGAGAACTAGTGTGAGTGGGGCAGGTTGCGAACCTGCCGGCCGATTGTGAATCGGCCGCGAACTTACTCCTGACGCAGAGCCAGCATCGGGTCGACGGTCGTGCCGCAGTGCTCCGCTCGTAACCAGCTATCGCTTAGCCGTGCGAGCATTGTTTTCATCCTGCCATCTGAAATCACGATACCGACTTTCGAAGCCGAGCCGGAGCCGGCATATTCGATTAGTGCAAATCAAAACTGGAAGCGGGCGACGAATGCCATAATTCGGGCATTCTTTGCGGCGCTGATATATCCGAGCTGCCCGGCGTTCGTCAGTTGGTTCGTGGCAAACCCGTACTGCGCGCCTGTGTTCAGGCCGCTGATTTCAGTGTGATTGAAGACGTTGTAGCCCTGAGCCTGCAATCTCAGCACGCGCTTTTCACTGCCGAGTGGAATATTCTTGGTCAGCGTCATGTCAAAGTTCGTCACACGCGGGAGTGAGAGAACACCGGCGCCACCGCCCAGATTCCCAAGCACTGGAGGACCAACAAGCGAGTGATTCGGTCCGGTGAAGTTAATGGTGTTCATCTGGATCGCGGCCGCGTTGAAGTAGACCTGCCCGTTGGGATTGGCGCCGAGGTTGGAGTACGGATCACCAATTACATTGCACCGGCCACCGATGTCGGGAGTACCGGTAGTGCCACCCGTCTGACCGGGCGTACCTGGGGCAAAGCCGCAGCCAATGTTGAATGGCGCGCCGCTCTGGACTGTGGTGATCCCCGATAGTCCCCAGTGATCGGTAATGTAGCCCAGGCCCTTGATATTGAACTTTTTCGCGAGCCCAGGGATATCGTAGTTGTAGGTCAGAGTTCCGCTGTGGGTACGGTCGTACGAAGTGCGGCCGTAATTCCACTGTTCATTCGTGGGATAGTTGCGGTCGCCCTGCTCGAGGACTACGGTATCCGCGGTCATTCCCATGGCTCTCGAGTAAGTGTAGGTCAGGCCGAGAGTCAGACCGTGTGAAACGCGTCGGTTTATCATCAGGTTCAACCCGTGATAGGTCATCCTGCCTTTGCTTGACTCGACGGGGATACTACCAAGACCGGGGAATATAGTCCGCTCAAAGTTGGCCCCGATGTCATTGCTATTGTCGCCTGCGGTGATGGGGCTTAGATGGGAGGAATTGAAGGGCCAACCAGCCCCGATAGGTATAAAATTCTCGTCGTAGTTCGTCAGTAAATTGTACGCATAGTTAAACGCATAGCCTGCCGTCACGACTGTTGATTTGCCAAAGTTGTGCTGAATGTCAACGCTGGCGTTCATTGTGGCATCGCGAGGAAGGTTGCCGCCCGCGAAGGTCCAGGCGGGAGAGTTCGGCGTGATGCCCTGGACTGTGTTGATCGAGGGAACAGCTCCCGTATTCTCGGCGTCGATTTGCGCAAACGTTAACTGACTCACGCTGATGGGGAAGTTTAGCGGCGCCAGACCGTCCCCGTTGTTCTGCGTCGGCTGACGATTATAGAACAAACCCCAGCCGCCGCGAATTGCCGTTTTACCGTCGCCGAACAGATCGTAGGCGAAACCGAGACGAGGAGCGGCATACAACGGCCTGAAACTATACCCGTTCTCTGGTAGTCCGTTGAGGCCCATGATCACACTGCCGTCAGTGGGGTTGCCTGAGCCGGGCACCAGCTTGCCAACATACCCGAAGGGCGCGATCGCGCCAGTCCCGGGATCCACGGCTTGCTCGCCGTTAGCCAGACTGGTACAAGTCTTAAGTCCGTTATTGGGGTTGACTGCTCCCTTCGCGATCCCCTGATCGCACGCTGGCAGATAAATGCGCGGCGCAGTGGCTCTATCGTAACGGTCCGCAAAAAAGTTAACGACGGTATGGTTAAGATCCTTTTGAAGAGTCTCGTGATAGAACCGAACGCCGAGATCCAGGGTTAGCCGACGGTTCACTTTCCAGTTGTCCTGGATATAACCTTCGATGTTCCAGTATTGTGTTACGGAGGAACTGGTACCGGTCAGTTGCGTGTACGAGTTGGTCTGACCCAGAAGGGCGAGCGCGTAGCCGGAGTTCGTATCGAGCGCCGGAATCGAGGTACTGGGAGAGAAGCTGTACGACCCGGCGTAATTTTGGTCGTTCCCCCCAAACTTTTTATTCTCTTCCATGTAAATACCGGCCTTGAACGCATGATGGCCAACCACCTTGCTGATGTTGTCCTGGATCGTCCAGATGGGGTTGGAATTCCACTCGGTTCCCGAATTCGGCCCTGGCGTTCGCGAGTAATTCGAACCACCCGGCAGACCTAGCGAGCTGCCAAAACTGAACGACGGCATAATGCCGTTGTAGCCATTGCTTGAATCGTTGATGCCGTTGTCCGCAGCTGTCGGCACCGGAAAAAGACTGGGGATGCCGGGTATCAGCGTTCTGGCCTCACTTGCGTAGTTGTCCATTGAGTAATACGCCCATGAATTCCAGCTTTCCGCAACGGTGGTTTCGTTGACGACCGTCGGGGACATTGCCCAGGTCACCGTACCGGAGTAACCGTGACCGGGATAGGGATGGTTGATATTGGTCATCGGCGGCAGCGGAGTTCCGTCCAGGCTCACACGCCCGGCGTTGTCCTGCGCGCCGAAGCCGACGCCGGAGTAGGGTACCTCCATGTGGTCACTGTCGGCGATATAGCGAAAATAACCGCTGACCTTAGACGTGGCAATGGCGTCGATGCGCACAACGGTGTTTCGGCGGGGGTGAGCACTGCTGGCCTGCGAGAAGAAGTTATTCACAATTTGCGAGGCAGGAGGCAACGTCGGGTTATTCGGCAGCGGAAAGAAGTTCAGCATGGCCCGCCCAACCGGGCTGATTAATGACGCAGGAATCACGTTGCCCGCGAATGGCTGAGGCGTTCCAGCGGCATTTGTATTCATGGGGTTCAGGATAGGTTGAAACACAGCCACGCCGTTTCCATTATTAGCGAACATATCGCTGAAGTCACCGAGACGCTCCTGAGCGGTGGGCATATACGTTGTGGAAGTGCCGGCCGGGACAAACTGACCGGTGAATTCCTGCGATAGAAAGAAGAAGAGATGCTTCTTGTTTCTATTGAAGACTTTCGGGATATACGCCGGTCCACCGATACTATAGGTTTCGACGTCGAAACGATAGATCGACCGCGGAGTGGCCGCACCGTTCTTGAGGGTATGATTATTAGCCCATGAATTCGCATCAAAATTCTCGTGCCGGTAAGACCAATTGCCCGTCCCGTGGAACTGATTCGTTCCACTCTTGGTCACAGCAGTGATTGTGCCGCCCGAATTGCGGCCAAACTCGGCCTGGTAATTCGACGTCAGGACCTTCAACTCCTCAATCGCGTCCATATTCGGCTCATAGTGCACGGCGCCATTGTTTCCGGTGTCCATGTCCGTGATACCGTCCACCGTGAAGTTAATCGTGCCGGTCGGATTGCCCTGAATAGTAAAACCCGAAAGTGAATTTGGAGAGGTCACGTCGCGGCTCTGCGAGCCGTTGTCGATAATTCCCGGAACCAACCTCATGTAGCCGAACAAATCACGGCCTTTGAGCGTCAGGTTCGTAAGATCCGATGAGTCGACGGTTTTCGACCGTTCGGAACTGGCCAGCTGGATTTGGTCGGTCTCCGCCGTGATCGAGACGGACTCCGTGGTGCTGCCGATTGCAAGGGCCATGGTGCCGCCGTTGTGTGTTTCGTTCGCTGTTATTTGAATACCCGTTTTAGTTTCCACTTTGAAGCCTGGCGCCGTGACGGTAACACTGTAGGTACCAGGAACGACCTGCAGGAAACGATAGGTACCGAGGTTGTCCGTAGTGGAAGTACGAGATGTAGCGGTGTCCGTATTGGTCAGCTTGACTGAGGCGTTCGCAATCACCGCGTCGGCTGGATCGACTACAACGCCCTGCAAAGAACTTGACACCGTCTGCCCAGAGAGGCTGGCACAGAAGAGTCCCAGGATGAGTCCGCCCATCATACCCGCGATGCGCTTTTCTGTAGACATTCGCTAGTTACCCCGTGTATTTTTCTGCCTCTACGTCAGCTGGTTCGGCAAGATGCCATAGCGATATTTGTTAATCCGCTGTACAGCAGCGCGCAGAGGCCGCGGATCGCGCTCAGATCGATCGCGTTCCGGAGATGCTTTTTCCCACTATTGAGTTATCTAATATATATAATATTTCAAGTATTAACACTCGGAAAAAATTCTGGTCCGGTAAGATTCATCACTGTCGAGCCAGCCTGGCAAATACTTCCGGGATTGCCCGTTCACTGCGAATAGACTTCACCCGTCCTGGCAGAGGTTCTCCGTTTTCGATTCCGGAATGAATCAGCATTCACTTGATTTTTCATATGCGACTTGCAAGAGGCCTGCTGTCTATGAGCCCGTGAGGGTCTCAGCGACATCCGGATTTTTGAATCGCCGTCAGGTCGTCGCCCTCGCAAATTCCTCCATCACAGAGTGAATGAACTTTGCTTCCGCAGCCCCTTCGCTGGCGAACGGGGACTGAATCCCGGACGATTTCGTCACACCAATTGCCCACAATTGCCGCTTCGTCTTTATGATGAATTGCGCTATACGCAATGACCATTGCATTCTAATGTACCTTTGGCGAAGTCTATCACAGAACCATTTCAGATTTCATGGGCTCCGACAGCCACTGTCGGCGCAAAGTGAGAATGTCCTATTAGTGCCAAATAGAAATGTCCTGTTGACGGGGTCAGGCTGGGGAGGTGTCAGAACAAGGAGTTCTCACCATGACCCAGCGGGACCGAGACCGACTGGTGGTGCTGAAGAAAGCACAGAAGAAACTGATTACGCAGAGCCACGCGGCGAAGGAACTGGAGGTGAGCGAAAGGCACGTCCGGCGCCTGCTGGTCCGTCTTGGCGAGACGGGCGACAAAAGCGTGATTCACGGCCTGCGGGGGCGCGAATCCAACCGCAAACTCAGCGCGGAGAAGCGGGAGAAGGCGATTCGTATCCTTTCCGCGGAGGTCTATCGCGGATTCGGACCCACGCTGGCGAGCGAGTATCTGGCGAAGAAGCACAAGCTCGCGATCGGGCGCGAAACCCTGCGCCAGTTGATGCGGCAGGCAGGGTTATGGCGGAGCCGCAAGCAAAACGTGGAAGCGGTTCACCAATGGCGCCAACGGCGCAGCGCACGCGGCGAAATGGCGCAGTGGGACACCTCCGACCACGATTGGCTGGAGGGCCGTGGCGAACGTTTCTATCTGATCCATATGATCGACGACGCCACAAGCGAACTGCTGGCTCGCTTCGTCTCCCGCGACTCGACGGAAGAAAATATGCGGCTGCTCCGGACGTATCTGGAGCGCCATGGCAGGCCGCTGAGCTTCTACACAGACAAAGCCAGCCTGTTTCACAACACGCCGAAGATCTTGCGCAATCAGAAAAACCTGTCCCGCGACGAACGCGATCCGCTGCCGCCCACACAGATCGGGCGTGCGTTACGGGAATTGAACATTGTCTGGATCGCGGCGCATTCACCGCAGGCCAAAGGCCGCGTCGAGCGGAGCTTCGGCACTGCGCAGGACCGGCTGGTCAAGGGGCTGCGCGTAGCGGGGGCCCGCACACTGGACGAAGCCAATCACTATCTGGAGACCGAGTTTCTGCCCTGGTGGAATCAGCATCTGGTGGTCGCTCCGGCCACGGCTGCCGACGCACACCGGCCGCTCACGCCGGATTGCGATCTGACGGCGGTGCTCTCGATAGTGGAAACCCGCCAGGTGAACAACGATTACACAATCCAGTTCGAGGGTCAGTTCTACCGGATCGCGAGTTCGTCGATTGTGGCCGGACTGCGTGGCGCGCCGGTACGCGTCGAGAAGCGGCTCAACGGAGAGATCTGTGTGCGTTTTCGCGAGCGCTATCTGGACGTTACCAGCGTCGAACGGCGAGCAGCGCCGGCCAAAGTCACTCCGCCGAATCCCTCCCGGAAAGCGAAGCATCCCGGTCCGTCGCCAGCCATGCGGGCCGTCATGGACAATCTTCTGCGCAAACCGGGAATGCCGGTATGGGCGGCGGGCAAGATCGACAACAATCACGCTTCCGGACCGCAGGATTGAAAGGCAACAAGGAGCGCCGGGCAAAACCGGCCCGGCGAACGATCGCGTTTGTTCCGCCCAAAGCCTCGGCTCGGGAGCTTCACCAGAAGCAGATGGTCGTCCTCTACAGGAAAGCCCTCCGCGCGCAGCGGGCCGGTCAGCCCGGGTGTCATCGAGCGCTGGGAGGGCTTGCGCCGACTGCTTCCGGAGCCAGCTCCGTCGCTTCGGCTTTGGGCATCCGTTCGGGCGCGACCCCGTCCGGACACCATCAACTTAAACCCTCTCTTCCGCAACCCGGCTTCAAACCGGACATTTCTACCTGGAAGACATCAGGACATTTCTATTTGGCGTTGACA
>DASYCD010000394.1:0-9006 GCA_036500405.1 Bryobacteraceae bacterium | reverse complement strand
CCCGCGGATCTCGAGTTGCTGCAGGACCGGGATCACGACGGTGCCGCTGACGCAGCCCAGCACGGCGCCGAGCAGGAGCGAGTTGTGGGTGGAGAGCCCGAGCAGTAGTTTGCCCGCGTACGCCACCGCGGCAAAACTTGTGCCGAAGGAGAGTGCCGCGAAGAGCAGCCCGGGAGGAAAATGCCGAAGCGTATCCCGGAGCCTGATTTCAGTTCCAGCCTCGAAGAGAATCAGGATCAGCGCGAGGGTGCCGAGGTATTCGGTGAAAGTGGAGAGGTCGGGAATCTGGAGCCAGCCCAGCACCGGTCCGAGGATGACGCCCGTGAGCATCAGAATCAGCAGATCGGGGATGCGCGAGATTTTCGAGACGCGGTTCGAAAAGAAGGCGAGAACCAGCAGTCCGCCCAGGAGGCCCAGAATCTGCGATTCATCGGAGGCGGAACGGGTTGGAATGGCGGCAGCAAGCATCAACCCCTCAGGATAACGTTTGCCGCCACGGTTTTGCCTGCACTACCGCGCAAGTCTGGCCAAAGCTTCGCCTGGAGCAAAGCGGCTATCGAGGCGCCAGGCTAACGAAGTACTGATAGATGTTTTGGTACCCGGATTCGAACCCCGAGAAATTGGAAGATCGTTCGTAAATGTACTTAAGACCGCCGAAGCTCTGCGGGAAGAAGATCGGGAGGATCAGCTTGAGGTCATTCCCGTCGGTTCCCTGATTCAGCAGGAAGGATCCTTCGCCGCCCACCGTGCACTGGCTGTTCGAAAGCGGTGTGGATGCGGTAATAAGCTCGCCTTGCCAGGAAATGCCGTCGTCATTCGCGAGCCAAAGGTAATTCGTGCGCGAGTCGTACCACAACCAGCAGGCGTTTCGCCCATCCAGTGATGAATTGAAGAGGATGTTCAGGCCGGTAATTTCGTACGCCGCAACGTTGTCAGTTGCCCAGAAGAAGAAAGTCTGACCGGGACCGGCGGCCGGCGACAGCGCGGCGATCCCGAGGGAGGGTGGCGCATTCTCGACAAACGTCTCGAACTGTACTTTCCGCTCAGCGGAGCCGCCGGATGCCGTCGCCAGAACGTCGACGGGATCATAACCCACCGGTGTTTGCGATGTAGAGTGGATGGTCAGAGTCGCGGAACCGTTGCCGGTGATGGAAGCCGGGCTGAAACTGCCTGTCAGATTTGAGCCATTCGGAAACGCGCCGAGTGAAAGGTGAACGGCGCCGTTAAAACCCGGACTATCCGTAATTGTGACAGTCGCAGTTGCGCTATCGCCCGGGCGTGTAAAGCCATCGGGCGGCTTGACAGTCATCGTGAACGGCGCAGGCGTCGCCGCGACTGTCCACGTCCCGAGTTGCTGGTAGGTTGTGTATTCGCCTTCGCGGCTCGTCGCGCTCATATAGATGTTGTGTGCCCCCGGCGCCCCACCAATCCTCACCCGAACCTTCACATTCAACCCTTGAGACGTATCGGAATAAGTGACGCGGAATGGATCGATGTCACAGTCGTTGCCGTGAAGTATCGCGCCGGGCTGGCTGGCCTTTTCGGTTGTCCAAACGCCGTCTTTCCAGACAGAGATCTCGTTAGGGATAACCTCGAACCAGAACCAGCACTCATTTTGGTCGCCGAAGAGTACATCGATTCCTTTCAGATCATTTGAGATCGGATCGGAAACGATGAAGCTGTAAGTGATGACATCCGACCCGTCAGTCATCTGGTTTGAAGGAGTGACGCTCACCACAGATGGTTGAGCGGCAAAAAGACTGACGGCCCAGACGGCGCACGCCGCCATGGCGCACAGTGCGTGTTTCATGGCCGCACCTGATTGCAATCTTCTCGCCGTTTGGATTACAGGAAAGTCGCGGAACAGATCCAATGTACCGTTAGTAACATCCTGAAGTGTACGTATGAAGTTTTTGCCGCTTGACATACGAAGCTCTCCGTAGTAATGTCTTCGTATATGGCGGAGCTTCCGAAGCCGACTGAGGCCGAACTCGAAATTCTGACAGTGTTGTGGAGCCGCGGGGCGACGACTGTGCGCGAGGTGCATGAAACGATCGCGGCGCGCCGGCCGACGCAGTACACGACTGTCCTGAAAACCATGCAGATCATGGCGGACAAGGGGCTGGTCCGACGAGACGAATCGCAGCGGGCTCACATCTATTCAGCGGCGAAGCCGCAGGCGTGGACGCAGCAACAACTGGCAAAGGATCTGCTGCAGCGGGCGTTCCAGGGGTCGGCGCGGAGCCTGATGGTGGGGGCACTTTCCGCGCGGAAGACTTCGAAGGCCGAGCTGGATGAATTGCGGCGGTGGCTGGATGAGTACGAGAAGGGCGAGAAATGAACATCGTCCTGGCTCTGGCTCTGATTCTTCCTGCAGCGGGCTTCGCCCAGATGGTGGCGGTGATCAGACCGAGCGATCCGGCGGCGTGCAGGGAATATCCGATCATCGATGACCGCGGCGGCGCCTACGACATGCGGTGCGTCAGGATTCACTTCCTCCTTCAGACTGCATTTGGCGTACGGGCGTTCCAGATTTCGGGAGGCCCCGGCTGGATCACGTCGGACAGGTACGACATCGCCGCAAAGCGCGAGACCTCCGCGAATGACATTCCGGAGAAGGACGTGAGTGAGCTTACCGATAAAGAGCGGCAGACGAAAGGAGCCTTGCTGCGGGAGACGCTGCAGCGGTTGCTGGCGGATCGCTTTCAACTTCGGACGCACAGGGAAACGAAGCAGCTTCCGATCTACCTCCTGACGGTGGCGAGCGGCGGATCGAAGCTGGAAAGCGCGGGTTCTTCCGACGTCTCCGGGGGATTGCGGCCGGGGCGGGGTTTGCTCGCCGGCGACCGGACGGATGTTCCGTTTCTCGCACGAGCACTATCGGAAATAGTCGGACGTCCGGTGGTGGATCAGACGGGCCTCACCGGCAAATACAATTTCGAGCTGAAATGGAACCCCGAGATGGGCTCAGCAAATACGGCACTGGGCGAGACGCCTTCTGTTGTGCCGGCCGCCGATCCGGATCGCGCGACGATTTTTACGGCGCTGCAGGAGCAACTCGGACTCAGGCTGAGTTCGGGCAAAGGTCCGGTAGAGGTGATTGTTGTAGATCATCTGGCGAGGCCAACGGAGAACTGATATGGGAGCGCTGCGATGATCGAGAATTTCGTCCGGATGCCTTTAGCGGCGGCGATTGGGCGGACGCTGCTGCATTCGTTGTGGGAAGGCGCGGTGGTGGCGTTGATGCTGTCGATTGTGCTGGCGGCGGCGCGGCGTCCGGTGGTGCGGTATGCGGCGGCGTGCGCGGCGATGATCGCGATGGTGGCGGGGATCGGAGTGACGCTGGTTATGCTGTGGCCGGCGCCTGCGGTGCGATATGCGTTGCCGCCCCTTGCGCTCGCAGGAACAGTAGCGGGAGGGGGCTTCGCCTCGCCGATGAACGTCGTGAAGCCGGCCGATGTATTCGGGTGGCTGGCGCCTCTGTGGGCGGCGGGCGTCGTGTTGTTTTATCTGCGTGGGGCGGCGGGATGGATTGCGGCGCGGCGGCTGCGGCGAGCGGGCGTGTGCGAGGTGGCCGCGTTCTGGCAGGAATGCGTCGGGCAACTGGCGGCGCGGATGGGCGTGACGAAGGCGGTCGCGCTGCTCGAATCGGCGTTGGCGGAGTCGCCAGTGGTGATGGGACATTTGCGGCCGGTGGTGCTGTTGCCGATCGGACTGCTGGCCGGATTACCCGCGGCGCAGGTGGAGGCGATTCTGCTGCATGAGCTCGCGCATGTGCGGCGGCGGGATTATCTGGTGAATCTGATGCAGGCGGCGATGGAGGGAATCCTTTTTTATCATCCCGCGGTGTGGTGGGTTTCCGGCGTGATGCGTAGCGAGCGGGAGAATTGCTGCGACGATCTGGTGGTGGCGGCGACGGGCAGCGCGCGGGAGTATGCGTCGGCGCTGATTGCGATTGAAGGAATGAGAACGGCGGGCGCGGCTTTGGTGACGCCAATGGCCGCTACGGGAGGCAGTCTGATGAAACGTGTAGCGAGATTACTGGGACGGAGTTCGTGGCGCGATGGCGTGGTGATGCCTGCGGTGGCGGCGGTGCTGACGCTCGCGGTGGCCGGGGCGGTAGCGGTTCAGGGACGTCCGGCGCCAGTGCGGAAGGCGCAGCAACCGGCTGCGGTGGTGGTCGAAAAGAAGGCGGAAAGCGCGCCCCTGGTGAAGGCTCCGGCTGCGGAGACGCCGAAAACGCTGCTGGCGCAGAATACGGCGCCTCCGGCGCCGCCTGCAGCGTTGCCCGATTTGCCGCCTCGCTACAAGAAATGGAGTGACAATGACGTGGTCTACATCATCACGGATGCGGAGAAGAAGGCTTTCCGCCAGCTGGCAACGGATGAAGAGCGCGACTATTTTATGAAACAGTTTTGGGATCGGCGGGATCCCACGCCGGGTACGGCAGAAAACGAGATGAAGGAAGAGCATTACCGGCGGATCGGATACGCGAACGCCCTTTTCTCGACGACTGTGCCGGGGTGGAAGACCGATCGCGGGCGGATTTATATTCAGTACGGTCCGGCGAATGAGATTGAGTCGCATCCGGGCGCCGCGGACCAGGCTGCGTTCGAACAGTGGCACTACCGGTATATTGACGGCGTTGGGCAGAACATCATTATTGAATTCGTCGACAAGGACGGAACCGGCGATTACCGAATGACGATGGATCCAAATGAGAAGGATGCGCTACTGAAACAGAAGTGAATTCGCTCGCTTGCGTCGAGCGGAAGCTCGACGGCAGGGCCGAAGCCCCGCCCTGCTCTCGCTACAATGGCTCGCTATGAAGTGGATCACCTTTATTACGGCGGCGGTAATTGCGGTCTGTTCTTCGTGCAGCGATTTCCACGCGATCGAAGCGCGGTCAGTGCGTCAGCAGATCGACGCCTATGTTACGGCGCTGAATGCCGCGGATGCCAACCTCGCGGCGCAGGTGTGGAAGACTTCGGACGATGTTTCGTTCATTTCGCCCATGGGGCATGCGCATGGGTGGAATGAAGTCCGGCAGATCTATCAGTTCTTCGGGACGAATTTCTCAAACAGGAAGCTTGTGCCGCGGAACGTGGTGATCCATATGAATGGCGACTCGGCGTGGGCGGAGTTCTACTGGCACTTTCATGCGAAGTCCGTCAAGGACGGCGCGCCGGTGGAGAGCGACGGACGAGAGACGCAGATTTATAACCGGCTGGGCGACGAGTGGCGGCTTGTCCACGTGCATTACTCCGGGCCCGCGCAGGAGTTTCGTTAGTTTTCCGTCGGGGATTTGTCCGCTTTTTCGACTGTGATGGTGGGGAGCGGAATCTTCTTCGACTCGAGGCGGAGACCGAGCTGTTGCTGAAGAGCCGTGGGCAGGGCGGGAGCGAGGTCTTCTGGTGAGTCGGTGTTGGAAGGCGGGTTGATACCGCCACCGGGCGGAGGTGGCGGAAGCATGCCACCCATCCCCATCGGCGTGTCGCCCGAGAATTCCAGCTGGAAATCGTATTTTCCGGTCAGGCCCGTGCCGTCGATCGCGGGCCGGTTGAGTTGGCGCGCAATCATATCCAGAAGCTGATTCATTGTCTGGGCGCGGGCGTTCATTTGAGTGACTGCGCCTTTCGGGCTCATTCGCATCATCACCATCAGGCCGGGGCGGTCGAGCTTCGGCAGTTCCATGTGGCCTCCGGGTCCCGGTGGTGGAGGCGGAGGAGGTGGCGGAGCATTCATGGGACGGGGTTGCGACTGATCGAAAGCCGCGTCTTCCGGCGATGATTGTTTCAGTTTGTGGCCGCTTTTGCCGACGACCAGCTCGTAGCCCTGGAATTCCTTCGAGCCGTGTTGCACCGCCATGTGGAAGCGCTCGGCGAGGAGATTCTGGAGCATGACGTTGGCCTGTTCTTTCGTCGCCCCATCGGGAATCTTCGCATCGATATCGAAGCGTTGCTGATTGAGCCAGTCCGGTGCGGTGAGTTGATACGGCTTGATGTCGTAAGCGCGGGCGACGATTTGCGCGAGCGAGGCGTTGGTGAAGCGGAGGCGCGTGGGGTCGTTCGAGCCGGGTCCGCCGCGGCCGTTGATCATCATCATGCGTCCGGCTTCCGGCGGTGGGGAGGGTTTGACGGAGGCGGCTTCGAACTGGAGCTTATCCGATTGGGCGAAGACGCAGAGAGAGGCGAGGATCAGGGCCGCAGCGAGTCTCATTCAGAATGTAGACGCCTGAGGGCCTGAAAAGGTGCCATTATTTTTGACGGCTACCAGGGCTCGAAACAATCGTAAGAACATGGCGGAATGGGCTTTCATGACGGCGCCGGGCTCCGGAGTTCCGACGGGGACGGCGAGTGTGCCGGTCCAGAACGTGATGCGTTCCCAAACGTGGGAAGTCCGCTCCATGGTCTCGAATGGCGAGCAGGTCGCCGTCGAAGCGCACGTCCCGATGGAAGAAGCGACTCATCGAGCCTGAAGTGCGTCCAGGGATCCCTGGACGCACGCGAGATTGATATCGGCGGTGCTCATGCGCCGGGCTGCCAGTTGTCATCCGCCGAGGGGCCGTACATGCCGGGGATCGGGATGTTGTTCTCGCGGAGGTAGACGCCGAGTTGGGCGCGGTGGTGGATCAGGTGGTTCAGAAAGCTGCGCATAACCTGGGGACGCGGCGACGTGAAGATGTGATGGCCCATGTATTTGAATGTCCAGGTTTTTGTGAGATCTTCGTCGGTAGCTCCGGCGAGGGCGGTTTTCGCGTCGGCGACATTCTTATCGAACAGCTCCAGAAGTTCGGCGGAGGAGCCGGCGACGACTGGTTTGAAGCCCTGCGGGAGGTCGAAGACCTCGGTATCGAGTGCCATTTTCTGCCAGCCAGGCAGCTCAGCGACGTGCGAGGCCAGGCGGTTCAACGGCATGGATTTTTCGTGCGGTTTGTAATCGCGGTGGGCGTCATCGAGCGGGACGCGTTCGAGGAGCTTGCGAGTGCTCTTCATTTCTTCTTCGAAATCGAGGGTGATGGTTTGTGCAAGGGTCATGGGTTGAGCATAACCAGGGTTGAGGACAACTTCTGTCCGCAATGTCGATGAAGAATGAATTCAGTTGCCTGTTGGCGCCTTGGCGATATGATCTACTACGATCACTTCGACAGGCAGCTGATTTGGCTCCAGTTTGAGTCCGAGCTGTTGCTGCAGGGCATCGAAGATGCGGGGAAATGGCTCGCGGTCGCCAGTGGGAAAGTCGTCTGGCGTGTAAGTCAGGGTGAAATCGTATTTCCCTGGGAGGGCGGTGCCATCCACCACGGGGCGCGCCGATACATTGGATAGAGTACCCGCCAGGGTCTGCATGGTCTGCTGCTGGAATATGATTCGGGAACCTCGCAGACCCCGGAAAAACCATAGGCCGGCTCGTCCGGCGAGTTGAGATGGCAGTGCCCGAAAACCGTCGGCCCCGATGGAGTGTTCTTCCCAGTTGATGGGGCCGCTGTCGCCCTGCGCCGGGACCGTATTCGAAGTCTCTCTGAACTTTGGCCCATTCTTCGCAACCACGAGCGAGTAGCCCAACCCTCGTTTTACTTCGCGGTGCACTGTCAGTCCAAACCGGTCCGCCAGTAGGTTCTGAAGCATCAATCGGAATTGTGGCGCGGTGGTATCGGGCGGCATGGTCGCCTGAATTTCGAACCACTGCGTAGTTAACCAGTCGGGCCCTTCGATTTGATAGTCCTTCACTTTGAAAGCGTCAACGAGAATCGATTTGAGATTGGCGACAGGATAGCGAATCCGGCCTGGATCGCCCGAGCCCGGTCCCCCTGTGGGGGCTACCATTCCAAAGGCCATCGCGCCGTTGCGCAGGTTCGGACTTGTCGTGTGGATCGACGCTGTCTCGAACCGCGGCGCTCCGGGCACACCTGCCTGCGCCCAAACAAGACAGGTGGTCATGAGGCAAACAATAGCCCGCGATGACATCTTCACAATGTTCTCATCCTGATGGGGTTGAGGACAACTGTTGTCCGCAATGACGTGACAGAATCATTTCATGCTGGAAACCTCAGCGCGGCTGCTGCGGCTGCTGTCGCTGTTTCAGGGGCGGCGCTACTGGAGCGGCGCGGAACTGGCGGAGCGTCTTGAGATTACGGCGCGCACTCTGCGGCGCGATGTCGATAAGCTGCGGTCGCTCGGGTATCCGGTGCATTCGGCGGCGGGCGCGGAGGGCGGCTATCAGATGGGTGCGGGCACCACGATGCCACCGCTATTGCTGGATGACGAGGAAGCGGTCGCGGTGTCGCTCGGGCTGCGGCTGGCGGCGGGCGGGAATGTGGAGGGCGTGGAAGAAGCGTCGATGCGCGCGCTGGCGAAGATCGAACAGATTTTGCCGGCGCGGCTGGGGCGTCGCGTGGCCGCGTTGCAGGCGGCGATTGTGACGCCGGGGCGTGCGGAATCCGCTGTGGACGCGCGGATGCTTTCGATTCTGGCGGGCGCGTGCCGCGATCTGGAGTCTCTGCGATTCCGGTATCGGGATTATGGCGGCGCGGTGAGCGCGCGGTCGGTGGAACCGCATCGGCTGGTGCATACGGGGCGGCGCTGGTATCTGGTGGCTTGGGACACGGGGCGCGAAGACTGGCGCACGTTTCGCGTGGACAGGATGGAGAAGCGCGTCACCAGCGGCGCACGATTCGCTCCGCGCGATCCGCCGGCGAAGGATCTGGCGGCGTACGTGGCGAAGGGCGCGTGGACTTCGCCGCGATGCCGGGCGAAGATCAAGCTGCTGGCGACGGCGGAGGAAGCGGCGCGGCATTTGCCTCCGCATGCAGGGATGATTGAAGCGATCGACGATCGGAGTTGCTGGTTCAATGCGGGCGCGCCGTCGTTCGAAAGCCTGGCGACGCACCTGGTTTTTCTGGGGATGGATTTCGAGCTGAGCGAGCCGGCTGAGTTGGTGGAGCATGTGAGCCGGCTCGCGGAGAGATATCGTCGGGCTATTTCACCCGTTTTGCCGTCACTTCCGTAG
>DASYCD010000393.1:0-6476 GCA_036500405.1 Bryobacteraceae bacterium | reverse complement strand
CGGCGATGCACTCAACGTGACCAGGATTTCATTGAGGCTGCGAATCATGACTTCTTCCTGTCTTTCCGAGCGCGGTTGATTTCATCCTGCATGGCGTCCAGCTCGGCGTCGGTCCACGACTCTTCGGCCACCAGTTCGGTGACCATTTTGGGTAACGAGCCGCCGAAGAATGTCTGAGCAAGGCGTTTCAGGGCAGTGCGTTTGGCTACGCCGGGCGAAATGATGGCCGAATAAATATAGCGGGGACCGTCGTATTGGTGTTTGAGGCATCCTTTCTTTTCCAGCCTCGTGAGCATCATGCGGACTGCGGAGTCGCCTGGTGGATTGGTCAGACGCGTGCGGATCTGGTCGGCCGATGCGCGATTTCCCAGGGCGAAGACGGTGTCCATGATCTCGCGTTCGCGGCGGGTGAGAGAGGAGTGAAGCGGATTCGGCATGAACGTTACATCTGTAGCGTACTGCGACAGGTGTAACGTGTCAAGGAGTTTTTATGTTAAGGGCAATGAGGGCGTGCGATGAACCTGTCTTGTGACGAGTATCCGGTTGCCGCCTGGATACGCCGAAATGGTTCGTCTTCGGACCGGAAAGCTCTATTCTGCGGAGAACTTTTTCGGCGATCTTTTTCAGCGCAGGCAGATCCTCGTGCACGGTGTTCCAGACGATCTCACTGGACACTCATACGATCGAGTCTTTTCTTCCTGCCGGTATTCGGCAGAATCCATTTGCCGCGTGAATGCTTCGATTGACGCGATGCTGTCGAAGATGTTTCGAAGAATCTCTAAAAGGCAAGCACAGACTCCCGGAGAGCCTGGCTTCGAATCGACTCTTTCTGCCATGCGGGGGAGGATAGATCCACGTGCGTTCCAGGTAAATCGGCGAGATGGCATCTGGCCACTCTCTGCCAAAATGAGACTCAGGGACCGCTACGAACAAAGACGATGTCATCTCCAGACTGCGCGCTCACGAACCAGAACTGAGAGCGGCAGGAATCACGCGTCTTTTCTGCATCGTTTAACTGCGCCGGGGTGATGAAAGAGACGATGAAGCGGCTGTGTCGCCACGGCCGCTTCACCGCGCCCGTCGTTAGCTTTCGCTCTCGACCAGCAATTTGTTTGTTACAGAGAAGACGCCGGCGACGCTCTTTGCCTGCAGTTCGACGATCGACTTCGCCGCCGGGTTTGGCGCGGCGCCTTCGAGCGTAACGTGGCCGTTTTCCACGATGAGGTGAATCGGCGGAATAGCGCGGATTGCGAGTGATTCAAGCGCCGGGTGGCTGTAGACCGCGCGATAGAGCGCCCTGCGAAGGCGGTCGTCATTCGGCGACCACGGCAGGAGTTCGATCTGGTTGTTCACCGCGGTTGCTCCCACGATGCGCCGGAGCGCGTGTTCCGCGTCTGTTTTCGTCGCGGGATGAGTTACTTTTCCAGTCAGCGTTACCCGGTAGCCATCCACGCGGACGCTGAACGCGTCGAACACGTTGTGGTTGGGGAGCATCACGGGTTTCCCGGACGCATGCTCTTTTGTCTTCGCGATATCCGCCGGGGCCGATGATAGTCCGTCACCCAGAGGCATTCTGTTGGTCCATGGTTTCATTTCGTCTCCTTTCTGAGTCTTCATTGAAAGTAAAGTGGCCGCGTCGCCACGGCCACTTTATCGAGCGGGCCGTTAGCTTTCGCTATCGACCAGCAGTTTGTTGGTCACGGAGAAAACGCCGGAGACGCTGTTGGCCTGCAACTCGGCGACCGACTTCGCCGCCGCGTTTGGCACGGCGCCCTCAAGCGTTACATGACCGTTTTCCACGATCAGGTGGATCGGCGGAACGGCGCGGATTGCCAGATGCTCCAGCATCCCGTGTCCGTAGATCGCGCGATAGAGCGACAGGCGCAGCCGGTCGTCATTCGGCGACAGCGGCAGGACTTCGATCCGGTTGTCCACCGACGCGACGCCCTCAATGCCTTTGACAGCATTTTCCGCGTCCGACTTCAACATCGGGCGGGTGACTTTTCCGGTCAGCGTGACCGTATCGCCATCCACGCGGAAACTGAATGTGTCAAACACGTTGTAGTTGGGGAGCATCAGGATTTCCTTCCGGACCTGCTGCTCTGTCCTTGTTAATGCGGTGTCCGACGCCGGGACGGCCGCGAAACCCGCCTGGGCTGCCAATAGTGTGGCGCCCAGAACCATTCCGTTGATCAAGCGCTTCATTCGTTTGCTCCTCACAAGACCACAATAGAGACAAACCGATATATTTGTCTAATAGATGTTTTGAGGAAGATAGATCGGTTTATTGGATCTATGCAAACAACTTGTTTGTGGCGGCCTGGGAGATGGTGAGAACGGCTGCGTGTTTCAGCCTGCGCTCGACGGAGATGACATAGAACCGTTCCGTGATCGCTTCCACGCGCCCAAGCACGACAACCTGGTAGCGGGATTTCACTTCCTTTTCAATCGCCGTGGGAGCAGGGAAAATGCCGGCGCCCGCATGGCCGAACATCTTCATGAGAGCGCGATCCTGAAACTCGCCGACGATCCGCGGGCGCAGTTTTTCGGAGTCGAACCACTGGTCGAGTGAACGCCGCAATGGCGACCCCTCGATCGGCAGCAGCAGCGGAGCATTGTCGAGGCTGGCAGGGAAGCGACTGCGGTATTGCTTTACAAGGGCGGGGGCCGCGAAAAAGCTGATTCCCGAGCTTCCCAGTGGATGGTTGAATACGCGGAACGGCATGGCCGAGGTGACGGGGGAGTCGGAGAGAACGATATCCAGCCGGTGTTCGGCGAGGTCAGTCAGCAGGCGTTCCTGAGAATCCTCATGGCATACCAGTTGTACCGGTTCCGCCATCGTAAGCGCCGGCTGCAGGATTCGATAGGCGATCAGTTTCGGAACCATGTCGGAGATCCCGACGGCGAGGCGTACGGGTTTGCCGTGCGGGAGTCCTTTGAGAACGTCCTGTAACTCACGGCCGAGGCCGAAAATCTCGTCGGCGTATTGATAAACAACCTGTCCGACTTCGGTGAGTTTGAGCCCGCGGCCCGCACGGGCGAAAAGTTTTTCGCCGAGGGTGTCTTCCAGAAGACGCAACTGGCCGCTGATGGTCGGTTGCGCGAGGCGCAGCTTTTCGCAGGCCCGCGCGATACTGCCTTCTCTTGCGACCATCCAGAAGTAGAGCAAATGATGATAGTTCAGCCATTCCATGGATGCACCTCGCAGCCCGATGGTCCTCCCGGACTCTTCGGGAAATCCGATCTGACACTTTCAATCTATCTATATATCCTATTCGAGGGCGGGGCCGTCTGTGATAACAGAGCGAGGAGCGGTTGGCGTTCCTTCTCAGAAGGTTTAAAGGAGAACAGACATGATTCGTCAATTCATCACGCGGCGCGCTCCTGTGCTGGCCGCATTCGCCATGCTTCCAGCGTTGCTGCCTGCGAGCACCCTCTCGCCACGGCAACTGGAAGTGCAGAAGGAAGGAGTTCAGCTTGTCGCGCAAGTCGAGGAATCGGCGCGCAGCATTCACTACCATGCGGATCATCTGAATTCGCTGGCGGGCAATATGCAGAACTCCCGGCAGATTCACAAGAGCCATCTGACGCAGATCCGGGAATCGGTCAATGACCGGCTGCGGCCGGCGCTGCAACGGTTGGTGGAGATCCAGGCTGAGCTGCCGGACTGGAAGCAGCAAAGCATCCAGGATATGCACATTGACGCTGCGGCGCTGGCGGCTCACGTCAGTGGAGCTATTGCGGAGGCGAACGATTCCACGCCCACGCCTCCCGCGATGAACCGCGAGTATAAGAACTTCGTTTCGCAGGTGAATGCGCAGGCGGCTTCACTCGTGAAGACGTCGGACGCGGTTGGTGAGTACAGCTCTGCGCTGCTGAAGGCGCATGATGCCGGGGTCGCGGTTCCTCAATCGTAACTCCGCGGGGTTCGGGAGGCAGGTCGTGAGGGGGCCTGCTTCCCGGTGGGGGGGTGTTGCTATGCCGATCAGGATCGCACGGCGGCCGCGCGCATGCCGAGGGTTCTGGTGAGCAGGAAGATCACGATGAAGCCTGCGATCAGGCCTGTCGAGGCGCCAAGACCGAGTAGCACTGGATTCGTCAGCGCGTGGCGGAGGTGCAGAATTTCCAGGAAAATGCAGTTTACCGTCACGGGCACGAATGCGGCGATTAGCGGCAGGCGCGGGCGGTCGAGGGCGAAGCAGCAGCGGGAGATCAGGTCCATGAGAGTCCAGCCGATGAGGCTGGGGACGAGGCCGACGAAGACGTTCGAGACGAGCTGGGTCGATTCCGCGGTGAAGCTGCCGCGCTGAAACAGCAGCGCGATGATCGGGGTTCGCAGCAAAAGACCGGCGGCGCAGGAGATCACAGAGGCGATCGCCATGAGCCCGACGCTCTTCCGCATCAGCCGGTAGGCGTGCGGGGTTTCATTTGCGGCCTGCAGGCGGGCGATCTCCGGCATCAGCGAATTCGCGACTGGGTACACGAGATAGGCGATCACCACGTTCACGCAGCGCATGGAATAATCGAGCGCCGCCGCGACGCCCGCGCCGGCGTGGGTCGCGAACGCGCGCGCCAGAACGATGTTGGCGGACATGAGGGCCGCGTACATCAGATAGAGTCCGGGCTTCGAGAGAATTTCGTGCGAAGGCAGGGAGACCGATTCCGTTCGCTCGGTGCGGAGATCGCGGCTCGCAGTCCATGTCACCGCCAGTTGAATGGCTGCGCCGATTGAATAACCCACGGCAAAGCCGTATTCGCCGATCGCCTTCCATAGCAGGAGGGCGAAGACGATGGTCGATCCATTGATGCAGAGTTGGTATGTCGCGGGCGCCACAAACCGGCGTTCGGTGTAAAGCAGCGCCGCGTAAATTCCGGAGGCGCCTGAGAGAAAGATGCTGGGCGCGAGTATCTCCATCAGGATGATGGCTTCGTGTTTCTGCTCGGGCGCGAGCCCGGGGCCGAGTATCGCCACGATCTGCGGCGTGAAAAGCGCCACCAGGACGCTGAGAGATCCGAGAATCCACGCAAAGAGACTGCCCGCCCGGCGGAACACGGCGAGACGCTCGTGTCTCGCGCGCAGCATCAACATCGGCACGAACGCCACGAGAAGCGTGTTGACGACGATGTTGTTGACTGTATCGGCGAGGCCGGTGGAAACGGCGAGAGCGTCGGCGTGGGCGTGCGTGCCGAGAAGGTAAGCGGCGAGCGCGACCCGGAAAAAGCCGGTGATATTACCGATTAATATCCCGCCGCCGACCACGAGACTACCGCGCACGAGTGCGCTGTTGCGCAATCTCGCGATCGTGCTGGATAGAGGCGCTGTCAGGTTACTTCGTCACGGCGGCGAGAACCGCCTCGTAGTTGGGATGGCTGCCGACTTCCGGGACGTATTCCACGTAGCGGATTTTGTTATCCGGTCCCACGACGAAAATTGCGCGGCTGTGAATGCGAAGGTCCTTGATCAGCGTGCCGTAAGACTCGCCGAAGGAGCCGCTGCGGTGGTCGGACAGCATTTTGATATTGTCGAGCGCAAACGAATTGCAGAAGCGCTTCTGGGCGAACGGGAGATCCATGCTGACGGTGAAGATCTGGACGCCGGGAAGGCGCGCGGATTCTTCGTTGAAACGCTTGGTCTGGGCATCGCAAACGGGAGTATCGAGCGATGGCACCACGCTGAAGATGCGGGTTCCGTTTCCGGTGCCGGCGAGATTGACGTCCTTCAGTGAATCGTCCACCGCGGAAAAGTCCGGCGCGGAATCGCCGACTTTCAGCTCCGGTCCGATCAGCGTCATCGGTTTGCCTCCGAGTGTTGTCGCTCCTGGACGTTCCATCGTTATCTCCTGTATGTGGGGTATGAAACGCGCGGCCTGCGTACATGCCGCACGGGAATGAATGCCTATTCTAGCAGTCTTGCGAGATCCTCCGTGTTGGTCACGGGGGTCTGACACGTGAAGTTTTCGCAAAGACTGACGGCGGCCGGTCCCTTCGCGAGTTCGGTGACCGTGGGATGAAAGGGAGCGATTTCCGGCGTGGCGCGCAACAGGATCCGGTTGGGATCAAAGTTCTTCCAGACGAGGCGAAGCATAGCGGGATCGGGGTCGCCCGCGATGACGATTTCACGATTCGGCGCGAGATGGAATTCGCAGGCTGCGAGCATCTGCGGCAGACCGTACGGCGTGGAAGAGAGCCGCGCGTTGAAGGCGCGGAGAAGATTTTTCGCGGAGTTCAGAAGGTCTTCGCGCCCAGTGATGCGGTGGAGGCGGAAGAGGTTCATCAGCGCTGCGGAATTGCCGGCGGGCTCGGCGCCATCGTAGTCATCTTTGAGGCGATTAATGCGGCTGGCGTCGGGCTGGGCGGAGGAGTAGAAGGCGCCGTTTTCGGGGTCCTCGAGATTCGTGCGCTGTTCTTCGTTGAGTTTGATGGCTTGGTCGAGGTAGCGGAAATCGAAAGTGGTTTCGTAAAGATCGAGGAGCCCC
>DASYCD010000392.1:0-4384 GCA_036500405.1 Bryobacteraceae bacterium | reverse complement strand
CGCGAGAAGCGCTCCTCGGGATCCGGGTCCCAGGCCGCCACTTCCCGCACCACCATGTCTTCGCCGGTGTCGATCTGCTCATCGAGCGAAACGGTGCGGTCGCTCTTGCGCTTGCGCAGCTTCATCAGCGCCTGATTTACGGCTATGCGCACGATCCACGTATAAAACTTCGAATTACCCTGGAACTGATCGATGTGTTCGAATGCCTTGAAGAACGCCTCCTGAAGCACATCTTCAGCGTCCTCCCGGTTTTGGGTAATGTTCATCGCCAAACGAAAAATCTTGCCTTCGTAGCGGTTGATTAAAGCGGAAAAAGCGGCACTGTCGCCATTTTTGGCGCGTGCCACCAGGTCCAGTTCGTCGCTGGGGGCTTCCACAGGCGGTGCTGGAATGGTTTCAATTGCCATGTTGCGCGATGCTCCATTCTCCCACGCTCGCGCAGCAGCCGCTCCTGAAGACCGGCCCGCAGCGTGCGAGTTTGCGAAATATCCGGGTTCCCAACCTGACCCGGACGACGTTGCTGCAAGGATCATTCCCGTGTTGGATGCCCGGCCTTGCCTCCGGGATTCAGGTAACGCCTACTTCACTACCAAAGCGGGCTTCCACGCCTTCAAAACCCGCACGATATAGTCGTGTGTCTCGCGATAAGGCGGTACGCCATGATACTTTTCGACCGCCGCCGGCCCGGCGTTGTAGGCCGCCAGCGCTAAAACTACCTGATTCGGGTCGTTCTCGTACTTAGCCAGCAGATCCCGTAAATATCGGGTTCCGGCATCGGCGTTCTCAGCCGGTTTGGAGGGGTCCGCCCCCAAATCCCGGGCCGTATCCGGCATCAACTGCATCAGGCCGATTGCGCCCTTCGGCGACCGCGCCGCCGGATTAAGACCCGATTCCGCCCTCATGACTCCGGTCACGAACTCTGCCGGAAGCGAATATTTATGGGCCGCGCCTGCGGCAAGCGCCGCGGGCGTCAGATCGACGACGGGTTGCGGCTTCAGAGGCGCCGGTGGCGGCGCTGCAGGTTTTGGTTCCGGTTTTAAGGCGGGCGGCGGATCATCGATATGGTCGATCCGGGTCACCAGACTCGCCGGAATTTCCGCCACGCCTCCGCCCGAAAAGATCCGCATGGTGGCCCCATCGATCTCATGCCGGTCGGCAGTCAGCTCGAAGCCGGTTTTGAGAACGATGCACTCACTCGCCGAAAGCGGCAGAGCCAGAACACAGAGACCACCTATAAGATAAGAGAGCCTGATCATGCCCCAAACCTCTATGACGCACCTCGAGTGCAGTCTGTGCAACAAAAAATTCGAAGCCGGCCGGGCCTGGAACCTCTGCGATTGCGGCGGACCGCTGCTCGTCCGCTACGACCTCGCCCGCCTCAAAACCGAATGGCGGAAGGAATCGCTCGCCTCCGCCGTAAATTCCATGTGGCGCTATGCACCCGCGCTGCCGGTCCGCGCACAAACCTCGATTATCTCACTCGGAGAGGGCATGACCCCGCTCCTGCGCCTGCGGCGCACGAATGGGTTCTGGCTGAAGGACGAAGGCATGAACCCCACCGGCTCCTTCAAAGCCCGCGGGCTCTCCTGCGCCGTTTCGATGTGCGTGGAACTCGGCATCAAGGCCATCGCGATCCCCTCTGCCGGAAATGCGGCCAGCGCGCTCGCGGCCTACACCGCCGCAGCGGGAATTGAAGCCCATATCTACATGCCCGCCGACGTGCCCCAGGCGAATTTCATCGAATGCAAAGCCTACGGCGCCAAGGTCACGCTGGTCGATGGCCTGATCAGCGACTGCGGCCGCATCGTCGGCGAAAAATGCAAGTCCGAAGGCTGGTTTGACATCAGCACTCTGAAAGAGCCTTATCGCATCGAAGGCAAGAAAACGATGGGCTACGAACTGGCCGAGCAACTGAATTGGTCGCTTCCGGATGCCATCCTTTACCCCGCGGGCGGTGGCGTGGGAATGATCGGGATGTGGAAAGCTTTCGCCGAAATGGAAGCGCTCGGCTGGATCGGCTCCAGGCGTCCGAAAATGATCGCGGTCCAGGCCGAAGGCTGCCAGCCGATCGTTCGCGCCTTCGAGCAGGGCACGGAAGCCAGCCAGTTCTGGGAAGGCGCCACCACCGTCGCGGCGGGACTTCGCGTCCCGAAACCGCTGGGTGATCGCCTCACGCTCGCAGCCGTACGCGAAAGCGGCGGCACGGCCATCGCGGTCTCGGATCGCGACCTGATGGATGCAGGTATTCGGCTTGCGTCCAACGAGGGAATCTTCGCGGCGCCGGAAGGCGCGGCCTGCGTCGCGGCCGCCGAGCGGCTGGTTCGCGACGGCTTTCTGAAGCCGGAAGACCAGGTCGTTATCTACAACACCGGCTCCGGCTTGAAGTACCTGGAAGCTTATTCCGTGCGTTTCCCGCGCACCTCGGCCGGCGAGACGGACAAACTCGGCGGTTTGATCACGCCACGCTGAGCATTTCTGCCAGGCAGGTCGTATCATGTGGTTGAGTGGCGCGGGAATCCCCGCGCGCCTCGGCGTCATCCAAACTGATTGAAAGGTAACGAATGAATAATTCCGTACTTGTCCCCATGGTTGTCGAGCAGACGTCGAGAGGCGAACGCGCCTACGATATTTACTCGCGCCTGCTGAAGGAAAACATCATCTTCCTCGGCACGCCCGTCGATGACAACATCGCCAACCTGATCATTGCCCAATTGCTGTTCCTTGAAGCGGAAGACCCCGAGCGCGACATTTCGATCTACATCAATTCGCCTGGCGGTTCGATCACCGCAGGTCTGGCGATTCTGGACACAATGGCGTTCGTTCGTCCGAATATTGTGACAATCTGTGTGGGACAGGCGGCGTCGATGGCGGCCGTGCTGCTTGCTGCCGGCACCAAAGGCAAGCGCTTCAGCCTGCCGAATTCCCGCATCATGATCCACCAGCCCTCTATGCAGGGTCTGGCCGGGCAGGCCGCGGATATCGATATTTACGCCAAGGAAATCCTGCGCATGCGCGAAATCCTGAACAAGATCCTGGCGGACGCGAGCAATCAGCCGCTGGAACGCGTTGCCCGCGACGTCGACCGCGACTACATCATGAGTTCGGAGCAGGCCGTGGAATACGGCATCATCGACCGCGTGATTTCGAGCCGGGAACTGGCTCCCGGACCGGTTTCGAAACCCGCTTAATTCAAATTCAGCTGCAGCATCACTCGGGCGCGGAGGACTACTTGTCTTTCGCGCCCGAAAAATTTCCACTCACTCCAGCGACCGCGATCTCGCCCTTCATCGACGCGTGGGCTTCGTCGAGCGTGCCGGTATACGTCAGATCGTAATTCTGGGCGCTGTTCTGGAAGGTCACGGTTTCGCCCGAAACGCTGCCCGTGGTCGGAGCCGCGCCGCCGTTATCGTAATTGCAGGAACCAGAGACTTTCGTGTCTTCCTGCTTTAACGCGCACTTCATGTTGACCGGATTGCCGACAACATCGCCGGTAAAGGTCCAGTTGCCCGAAATCCCGGCTGATGCAGAGGCCGGCGTCGCTGCCGCGGCGGCCGCTTCGGATGCCGCGCCGGACTTTTTCGCCGTGAACGTACCTGAGTACTCGGCCACGACAATCTCGCCTTTCATGGCGGATGCCGCGGAATCGAGCGTACCGTTCCACGTCAGGTGATAGACCTGTTCGCGCGTGGCGTCGTTGTGCAGAACGATTTTGTCCTCCGTAACGTCGCCGGTTGTATCGCTCGTCCCCAGCCCCTCGAAAGCGCAGCGGCCGGTGACCTTCGCAGCGGCGTCCTGTTTGAAGTCGCACTTCATGTTGACGACGTTGCCTTCGACGTTTCCCTGGAAATCCCAGGTACCCGAAATATCCGCCGCCATGACAGGCAGCGCGACGGTGAAAACCGTGATAGCCAGTCCGATGGTTCTGAGCATTGCTCGATTATAAGCTGAAATCGGCTCGGTAGAGAGCCCCCAAAGAACGTCCCGCTCAGGCGCGTTGTAAGCGATCGCCGAGATGCCCGGATAGGTTTTGCCTGGCTCAAAATCGATCCACATTTTTTTCAAAACGACTGGATGCCAATTCATTCACAGCTTCTTTCAGCCCTGTCTGATCCAAAGCGTACTTTTAAACAGAGCGAATGCGGATAGCCATCATCGATTTCCGGTGACGGCGAAAACGCGAAACAGCGCTATCTGTCGTCGTCTGGCCGCACGAAGAGGCCACTGCAGGGCGGTATGGGCTGTGGCTCACCGCATCTGCCGGACTGCGTGGAAAATACTCCACGAAGCGGTGCGCAATGAGGAGCGCGGCATCAGACCCAGTGCCTCCGGGCTTCTGCGCGGCGTGTTCAGGTTCCGCGCGCAGCCATTTCATTCACCAGCAACC
>DASYCD010000391.1:0-21160 GCA_036500405.1 Bryobacteraceae bacterium | reverse complement strand
CTTCTGGTGCATTGTCTGGCCGGGCGTGGGGCTTTCGCCGAAGGCGAGGGGCGGACGGACTTACGGCCGGGAATCCTGATCAGTGTGCCTCCTTCGGAGCCGCACAGCGTGACTGCCGCCGCCGATGAGGAACTTCTGCTGCTCGTGGCAATTTCAGAGTCACTCCCGGCGGGTGAGTGAACAACCGCGCTCGAATGGTCGTTTCCCTGCTCATGGCGTTGAGGGCTGGGGCGATTGTCGGCTTGTCGTTTATCGCGACGCCGGTAAAGTTTCAGGCCCCGCACCTGACCACGCCTGTAGCGCTGGAGGTCGGCCGCTACACATTCCGGTTGTTTTCAAACGTGGAACTCGGTTTCCTGATTGCAATCGTCCTTGCGGCGGCGTTTGCGCGGCCGCGCCGAATCACAGTCATTCTGCTGGCCGCGGTTGGCGTTCAGCTATTGCTCGAACGCTGGTGGCTGCTGCCGGAACTGGATGCCCGGGTTTCGCAGATTCTGGCTGGCGGAGCGATTACGCTCACGTCTTCGCACTGGATCTACGCGGCGTTCGATGCCAGTAAGATCGCGCTGCTGCTTTACGGCTCCATCAGCTCATATACCAGCCGCCGTTGACGTTGATCGTCTGGCCGGTTATGTAACCATTGTTCGCCAGCATCACCGCGACGTCCGCAACTTCTTCGCATTCTCCAAATCGGCCCACCGGAATCAGATCCGCCTTCGCGTTCGGATTCGAGCGCACCATCTCAGTCGCGATGAGCGCCGGCGCGATGACGTTCGCGGTAATTCCCTCCTTCGCCAGATGCCGCGCATAGTAGTGCGTCATGCCGTGCATTCCTGCTTTCGAGGCCGCGTAATGCGGGCCCACAATGCCACCGACCTGCGCGGCTACGGACGAAAGATTGATGATTCGGCCCCACTGCCGCTCCCGCATTCGAGGCAGCACGGCCTGCGTCATCAGGAAACAGGACTTCAGGTTGCCTGTCATCAGATCGTCCCAATCCTGCTCGGTGATATCGGCAATCGGCTGTGGACGAATGATGCCTGCGTTGTTGACAAGTACATCGACAGAACCGAAGTTCTGCCCGGCTTCCTCGACGAGCCGAAGCACCTCACTCTGCTTCGAAACATCGGCCCGAATACAGACGCATTTCGAACCCCGTGACAGGATGTCCTCCTCCACGGCCCGCGCGTCGTTTTCACGATTCAGAAAATTCACCACAACTCGGGCGCCCGCGCGCGCGAACGCCAACGCAATCGCCTTTCCAATGCCGCGGCTTGCGCCGGTCACCAACGCCACTTTTCCTGTGATCACGCTGGAATTTTATCCCAGCGTTCTCTCACCCGCTACAATCAGACGAATGTCCATGGTTATTGTTGGCTCCGTCGCCTATGACGGGGTGGAAACTCCTCACGGAAAAATTGACAGAATGCTGGGCGGTTCGTGCACATATGTGGCGCTTTCCGCCAGCTTTTTTACGTCGCCGAAAATTGTCGCGGTAGTGGGTGATGATTTCGCAAAGGAAGACTCGGATTTGCTCGCGGGACGCGGCATCGATCTCACGGGTCTGGAGCGCGTGCCCGGCAAAACGTTTTTCTGGGCGGGCAAATATTCGCCCGATATGAACGATCGCGAGACGCTGGTTACGGACCTGAACGTCTTCGCCGATTTCGATCCCAAACTGCCGGCGTCTTATAAGAACGCGCCGTACGTCCTGCTCGGCAACATCCAGCCGGCGCTGCAGAAAGCGGTTCTCGGGCAGATGGACGGCAAGCAAAAGGTCGTGGGCGGCGACACCATGAATTACTGGATCGCCGATTTCCGCGAACAGCTTCTCGCCACCATCGCGCAATGGGATTTCCTGCTGATCAATGATGGCGAAGCGCGCATGCTCTCGGGCGAATACAACCTGAAGAAAGCGGCCGCGAAGATTCTGGAGATGGGGCCGTCCACGCTGGTGATCAAGCGCGGCGAATATGGCGCAATCCTCTGGCGCCGCGACGGCCACTTCATGGCGCCGGGCTATCTGCTGCGAGACGTTTTCGATCCCACGGGCGCAGGCGATTGCTTCGCGGGCGGGTTCATGGGCTACCTCGCCGGCCAGGGCATCGACTTTCATGCCGACCGCGTGGATCACAACGAAATCCGCCGCGCCGTCATCTACGGCTCGGTGATGGGAAGCTATTGTTGTGAACGCTTCGGCGTCGAAAGATTCCGGACACTTACACGCGCTGAGATTGATGGCCGTTTCGAAGAATTCCAGGAATTCACGGCGTTCTGACGCGGCGGGTCTGCCGCCCGCGTTGTCCGTACTGATCTGCGCCGTAGTGTGTCTGGCCGTGATGGCGTGCGCGGCCTGGCACTTCTATTCGACCGGCGTCACCCTCTGGTACGGGGACGCGGAAGCGCATCTCAACATCGCGCGGCGCATCATCGATTCGCGTACGCCGGGAATCGCGCAATTGGGTACGACGTGGCTGCCGCTGCCGCACCTCCTGATGATTCCGTTCGTCGGCAATGACGAACTGTGGAAGACTGGACTCGCGGGCGCGATTCCGGCGGCGTTCTGCATGGCGCTGGCGGGGACGTTTCTTTTTGCGGCGATCCGGCGGCTCTCCGGCAGCGCGATCGCAGCGGCGGCCGCCACAGCTGTTTTTCTCTTAAATCCGAATACGCTTTATCTCGGCTCGATTCCGATGAGCGAGCCGTATTACTTCGCCTCGTTTTTCGCGCTGCTGTATTTTTCGGTGCGCTTTTCCGAGACGCAGGGATGGGGTTCGATCCTGGGTATGGCGATCGCCACAACCTGCGCAACGATGACGCGGTATGAGGGATGGTTCCTGATTCCGTTCGTGGTGGCTCTGATTCTGGTGCGGGGCAAGGGGCTCGGTGGCCGCATCGGCGGCGCTGTCCTGTTTGGCGTGTTCGCGTCTCTGGGGCCGCTGCTCTGGATGCTCTACAACCGCTGGTATTTCGCCGATCCGCTCTATTTTTATCGCGGGCCGTGGTCGGCGGCGGCCATTCAGGGCAATGCCACGTATCCGGGCCGCGGCGACTGGCAGATGGCGGTGCACTATTTCATCGAAGCCGGGAAACTGGCGATTGGCGTTCCGGGACTCCTTCTTGGCGCGGCGGGCGTGATTGCAGCGCTTGCGCGCCGCTGGTTCTGGGCCGCGTTGCTCGTCACAATGCCCGCGGCGTTCTATGTGTGGAGCATTCATTCGTCCTCCACGCCGATTTTCGTTCCCACTCTGTGGCCCCACAGCTTTTACAACACGCGCTACGCGATGGCGCTGCTGCCGATCGTGGCCGTTGGAGTGGCGGCGCTGGCGCGCTTCGGCAAAATTCCGGCGGTGCTCGCAGTCCTCATCGCATTCACGCCTGTGTTCCTGCATCCGCACGATCATTCCATCACCTGGCAGGAATCCGACGTGAATTCCCGCGCCCGCCGCGCCTGGGTGGCGGACGCCACGGATTATCTGCGTCACGCCATGGGTCCGAATGAAACCTTCATCACGAGTTTCAGCGATATGACCGCGGTTTTCCGCACCCTCGGCATCCATTTGCGCAATACGCTGACCGGCGATAATGATGTGGAGTTTGTGATGACGATGGGGCGTCCGGAAATTTTTCTTCACACGGATTGGGCCCTTGTTACCGGCGGCGATCCAATCCAGACCATGATTGACCGCGCGCGGCGCGACGGTCCGAAATTCGAACTAAGGCACCGCGCGATAGTGAAAGATGAACCGGCGCTCGAAATCTATAAGCACGTTGCGGACGTGCCGCCGCTGCCCCCCGGGGATGTTCTTTTCTGAAAATGACTTGTATTCCATTCCTTAAATTCCATGGCGCCCGCAATGATTTTCTGCTGACTTCGGTGGAGGATGCGCCGGATCATTCCCTGCCCGAAATAGCCGTCGCGATCTGCGACCGTCACTCCGGCGTGGGCGCGGATGGCTGGATGCTGGTCGATCGGACGCCGGGCGATGGTTTCGACGCGTCGATCCGCCTGTTTAATTCCGATGGCAGCGAGCCGGAACTTTCCGGAAATGGCACGCGATGCGCGGCTGCCCTGCTTGCCCGCGAAGACGCCTCCCGCACGGAATTCCGTATCCGCACTGGCGCCGGAATCAAGCATCTTCGGCTGCTCTCGCGCGAGGGCGAGCATTTCGAATTTGAAATGAAAATGGGCGCGCCGCGCGTCGTGGAACTGCACGCGACTGTGCAGGGGCGCGATGCGGTGATTCTCGATGTGGGAAATCCGCAATGCGTTTTTCCCGTCGAGAATTTTGATTTCGACTGGCTCGCCGTCGGGGCTGCCACGGAGCGCGATCCCCGCTTCCCGAACCGTACCAATGTATCGTTTGTCCGGCAGCTGGATGGCAGCACAATCGACGTCCGTTTCTGGGAACGAGGGGCCGGCCATACCAACAGTTCAGGTACTGGGTCTACTGGCGCCGCCGCAGCAGTACTAGGCCGGGGTACCGTTATTACACCTGTTCATGTACACACTCCCGCTGGTACATTGGTACTTCGGTCCGAACAGGAAGTACTTTTCCTGACAGGTCCGGCCGAATTGATAGCTGAAGGCACTTATTACTCCGTTATGGTTGTGCCAAAATAAGGAACTCGTGACTCCAAAAGCCGCTACTGATCTCCAGACCCCTGCCGCGAAGGCGCTTGCCGAGAAAATCCGATCGAAAACCGCTAAAGTCGGCGTTGTTGGACTGGGTTATGTCGGATTGCCGCTCGCCGTTGAGTATGCTGCTGAGGGCTATCACGTTGTCGGCATCGATCTGAATCCGGGTAAGATCGGCCGCGTCAACGCCGGGGATTCGTATATCGGTGATGTACCGACCAGTGCCCTCGCTCCACTGGTGAAATCCGGACATCTGAAGGCAACCACGGATTTTTCGGCCGTGAAGGATCTCGACACCATCAATATCTGTGTCCCCACGCCGCTTCGCAAAACCAAAGACCCGGACATGAGCTATATCGTGAACGCGTGCGAGGAAATTGCGAACTATTTCCATCCGGGCATGCTGGTGATTCTGGAATCGACAACCTATCCCGGAACCACGGATGAACTCGTGCGTCCGATTCTCGAGCGCAACGGTCTCAAAGCCGGCAAGGATTTCTTTCTGTGTTTCTCGCCGGAGCGCGTCGATCCCGGGAATCCGCAATTCCAGACGAAGAATATTCCGAAAGTGGTCGGCGGGTACACGGCGGATTGTACGGAAATGGGCCGGCTGTTCTATTCGCAGGCGCTCGAAAAGGTTGTGCCGGTCGGTTCCACGCAGGTCGCCGAGATGGTGAAACTGCTCGAAAATACGTTCCGAATGATCAACATCGGTCTGGCGAATGAGATTGCCGTGATGTGCGACGGGATGGGGATCAATGTCTGGGAAGTGATTGACGCCGCCGCGACGAAGCCGTTTGGGTTCATGCCGTTTTATCCGGGCCCGGGCCTCGGCGGACACTGCATTCCGATCGATCCGTTTTATCTTTCGTGGAAGACCAAGCAGGCGGGTATTGAAGCGCGGTTCATCGAGCTGGCCGGTTATATCAACGGCAACATGCCGCACTTCATCATTGAAAAAGTACAGTCGGCGCTGAACGATGTTGCGAAGCCGGTCAAGGGCTCGCGCATTCACGTCATGGGCGTGGCCTATAAACGGGACATCGACGATGTCCGTGAATCCCCCGCCCTCGACATCATCCATCTTCTTTTACGGCGGGGCGCAACCGTATCCTATTCAGATCCGTATGTACCGGAGATCTCCATCGACGGGGCTGCCCTGCAGGCCAGCAGCGACGCCGAGATAGCGGATGCCGACTGCGTCCTGATCATCACGGACCATAAAGCATTTGATTACAAAGCCTTAGCTACTAACGCGAAGCTTATCGTGGATACCCGGAATGCCATGAAGGGGATCCCCGGATCCAATATTGTGCGTTTGTAGACCTATCGGTATTAAATACCTCAAAAGCTTTATTTGACATTGAGGTTTTCTGGATTGATCATTTAACCAGGGAGAACTCCAATGTTCACTGTCCGTCATATAGTCGGTACCCTCGGTTGTCTGGCAGTTTCGGCTTCTCTTTGCCTTGCTCAGAACATCGCGCCCTCGCATTCGGGCACGGTGGATTATTTCCAGGGCGATGTCAGCATTGACGGTCTCCAGCTCGTTTCGAAAACCGCCCGCTTCAGCACTCTGAAGGAACAGAGCGTTTTGAAGACCGATGAAGGGCGCGCAGAGCTTCTGCTGACTCCCGGCGTCATCCTGCGCGTTGGCGAGAATTCTTCCGTGCGGATGCTGGATAGCGACCTGATGCACACGCGGGTGCAACTGGTGTCGGGAACCGCGATGGTGGAGGCGATGGAATCGGGCACGGATGTGAAAGACCCGCCCGTGACGGTCGTCTATAACAATTTCCAGTCGCAGCCGGTGAAATACGGCATCTACGAAATCAGCGCCGACCCCGCGCAGATGCGCGTGTTCGAAGGCGAGGCGCGCGTGGCGGCGGCCAACAGCGATCAATGGACGAAGGTGAAAGACGGGCATCAGCTCGCTCTGACGACCGAGATGGCGAGTGCGAAGTTCGATGACAAGATCGCGGACGATCTTTATCTGTGGTCGCGTGATCGCTCGGGATACCTGGCGGCCGGTAATCTTTCTTCGGCCCGCGCGCTTGCGTCTAACACGGGATTTGGTGGATATGGTTCGCTGGGTTGGGACGCCACCATGTGGAATGGTTTCAGCGGCGGCTGGTATTACAACTCCTTCCTGAACATGTATTCCTATATGCCTTTTGGCGGCAGTGTGTACTCGCCGTTCGGATATGGCATCTACAATCCGGTGACGATCGGTTACGTTTATATGCCGACCTATTACTGGTCCGGCGCAGGTGGCGCGCGCACGGGCACCACTGGCGGCGTGCCGCTGACGGGCGTTTCGCGGAGTGCGCTGTTGGGCAGCCGTTCGGGCTCCAATGCGCCTCAGCTGCCGCGGCTGGGTACGACGGCGACGCTGCGTCCCACGATCAACGCCCCGTTGCGTGGCGCGGAAATCGGGTCTCCGCGAACAGCATTCAGCGGACGTAACGGACTTGCCGGTGACCGGAGCGCTCCGATCTTCAACAACAATGTGAACAATAGCGTTGCGATGCGGCCGTCTCCGTCGATGTCGGTTCCGATGTCCGCCCCTTCTGCGGCGCCCGCGGCCGCAGCACCGTCGGCTGGCGCTCGCGTCGGCGCGGCGCGGCGGTAGTTGCAGCTTTCCTCAATCGGTCATGGCGATTGCGGTTGCATGATATCCTGAGGTCTGCGCGCACCAGTAATTCGGAGCGCGCACCTTCCCTGGAGAGGTGGCCGAGTGGTTGAAGGCGCACGCTTGGAAAGCGTGTTTAGGGGAAACTCTAACGTGGGTTCGAATCCCACCCTCTCCGCCATCACCCTAATTGCGGGCTATCAATTCAGGTTTCGAATTTCCACCCCCACCCACGAAGTCGCTGATACCGGGGTAACGCGGGCTCCGCTTCCTCGCTCGTCATCTCCGCTGACGTATTCGCGCGAACCTCGACGCCGTATTCATCCTGGTCGCCGGATTCAGGATGCTTTTCCACCCCTCCTGCGCTGCCGGACTGAAGCGCCGCCCAACACACTTCTGGCATATCCCCGGACTGATTCGGGCACTTCCGACTACTTGCAGCGGATTTTCAGAAATATTTGATAGCTTTACCAGATTGTCTGTTCAAGCCTGTAAACACGCGCGGGTCGCGCTGCCCGCCGTCTCGAAAGCGCGATTCCCAGTAAAAAACGCGCGTTTCAGCCATGCATTTACAGCTACATAAAAATAATGCTTGACTCAGGCTACAGGATATTTCCTATAATCGACAGCAATGGATGTTTACAGAGATGAAACGCGCGAAATCCTGAAGCGGTTCCGCGAAGATCGGATCAGCCGGAGTGCGTGTGTCGATGCGCTGGACTGCGCATTGCTTGCCGCTATTCCAGAGTTGGACCCGGCTGAGTTCTCAGCTGTCCAGGCAATCCTGGCTGAAAACTACCGATACCTGGCGGAAATAGACGAAACGAAGCCACACCCTGGTATTGGCGCTTTGATGGATCAACCTGAAACCGTTTCTGGTTATCGCTGAACCCTCCCCGTTTCTTTCGCCGCGGCTCTCTGGGAACCAGTTGCTCGCCGGACTCCATCCGGCACATACAAGCAACGCAGATGGGCTTGCAATCCCACATAAGCTCGCTATAGAGCCCGCAATACGTACAGGGTTCTCGACGCGTCACAGCCTGATGGTATATCCCCATGGAATATACCACAAGAGCCGGAAGTACCAGTATAGAGGCTCACAAAGGCCTCGACCTGCCTTCATTTCCCAAGCGGTTCTTCTACCCGTGCGCTCTCATCGCCCGTTTTCCGGAAGCTTTTCCCCAAAACCTGGCGCGACTGTTTGGCGTTTTCCGCTCCCGGTCCACTGCTCTGAAATGTATTAGTCTTCCGTTATACGGGATATTTACGAGTATCATGCGCGGAAGGAACTCACTATTATCGGCTTAATCGGTAAATGTTTTTACCCCATTCCTCCGATGGCCACGGAATGACGGCCTTTGATCCCCTATTCAGCAGTTGCCTTGGTTACATTCGCATTAAGACGAATGATTCCCAATCAGAAGGACAGGAGCAAATAAATGAACACTTCACGAATTGGCACGCTTTTCATTTTGGCGCTATGCTGTGTCACAGCAAGCAACGCAGGGCTCGTTCAGGCGAACAACGCATCTGGGTCCGGCACTACCGTTTCCGTCGCTCTCGGCGCGTCCGTCACTGCAGGCAGTGCGATTATTATTTGCACGCAGTCGACGGTGGGACAAGCAATCAGCATTTCCGATAGTCTCGGTAACGGCTACGCTCCGATACCGTTCTCAGCCGGCTTTAAGATGTGGTATGCCATCAATAGCCCGGCGGGGTCGAATACGATCACCGCGCACTTCAGCAGTTCGGCGACATGGTCAGAAATAATTGTTTCCGAGTTCCCGGCCGCGGAGACAAATGGCGGAATAGACCAGATCGTATACAACTCCGGCACTGGGACATCACCAACCATCCCGGTTACAACAAATGCGGCCAACGAATTGATTATCGGTTATCTCGCCGGCGCACAGGGGACGGCCAATTCGGCCTCTCCCGCGACACTGATCGCGGGCGGAGACCCGGTCGAATATCAATATCAGGCTACTGCCGGCTCCACGTCCGTGAACTTCACGCAAACAGGTAGTTCATGGAGTGGCGTTGCCGTGTCTTTCAAGCCGCCGTTATCGATCGAAGAACAGATTTACAACGATATGATCGGCACTCACGAGGATAATCCGCAAGGCGTTCCCTCTTACTACGGCTGGTATTCAACGCCGATTTGGGGCGGCGCGGACCCGTCCGGCGACAATATTCCGCCGAATACCATCAATTGCTCAACTACGTATCCGTGCCCCTGGGAAGCCTCAACTGCATGGGGAGTTATCTACCCCGGATCAGCCGGGAATACTTCGACCAATACCCAGGTGAACATTAGGAACATCCAGCTTTACGTCAAGGTCAGCGGTACCTGGCAGGCGCTGCAGGCTTCCGTGAATGGCATCAGTAATATCGGCTTCCAGGAAAGCCCCGAAGATTTTGTAAACGGGACCACGTACACCACGCAAACCGGCGTGGTGACTACCCAGGGCGACGGTACGATCTCTGCGATCGCGGGAGAGTGCTTTCCCATGGGAACGCTATCTACAAGCTGTTCCGGCAATACGCTTTACAATTTTCACTTCTGGCCTTCGACTCGCGGTACCTACACGCCGCCGAACGGAGGAGTCGTTGCCTGTCTCGAGGCACGGCTGATTCTGATCAATAGCGGCGGCACGGACGACCGGGGGACGGCGAACTATTTGGTGGAGGGGGGAGCAGACTGGTGGCCGACAGCAACTTCGGGGCTTCCGTCCGTCTACAACGGGGTAACTCCTCCCGTCGCCAACGGCAAACTCAAGTTTGCGCAGGCAAATTGGCGATCTTACTGCTCGACCAATTTGACACTATCGGATTTGCAACTCAATCCGCCGCCGATTAGTTTCACTGGAATACTGCCCTAAACGATCTGGACCGGCGCTGGAGCCTTCGCCCTCTCCGTTCGCGGAATATAGAGGTATGAAGAAGCTGAGCGCCGGTCTTCTGATGTTCCGGAATCGGGACGAAATCGAATTTTTCCTCGTGCATCCCGGCGGACCGTTCTGGGTGAAAAAGGATCTGGGAGCATGGTCGATCCCCAAGGGCGAATACGAGGATGGCGCCGATCCATTAGCGGCGGCTTTTCGCGAGTTTGAGGAAGAGATCGGGGTTCCGCCTCAGCCGGGGAGTGAACTAATCTTTCTCGGTGAAGTTCGGCAGGCCGGAGGCAAAGTGGTCACCGCCTGGGCATTCGAAGGCGATTGCGACGAGACCTCAATCCGGAGCAATACCTTCTCGATGGAATGGCCGAAAGGATCGGGACGGATGCGCGAATTCCCGGAAGTTGACCGCGCCGGGTGGTTCGGGGTTGCGGAGGCACGGGCGAAGATCCTCCAGGCGCAGGCAGCGTTTTTGGATAGGGTGCCTGGGATAGTGCGAGCATGAAGGCCGTTCGCATTGCCGAGAACCCGTCCGGGCGCCTGCCCCTCTTATATGAACGTATTATTGACCCCTGCCCATCGCTATGACATTCTGTCACATAGCTCTTTGCTATCGAGGGGGGTCAAATGGCCGCATCCGCCGCTGGAATCAGTCGTCTCGGAATAATGGAGCAGCGCAGCTTCCACGATAAACTCAATGCCGAATGGCACGAGCGAGCGCTGCAACTCTTCATGGTGGTCGTACTGGGGCATTGGGCCGAGCATCTGGTGCAGGCTTACCAGATTTGGTACCTCCACTGGCCTCGCGCGAAAGCCGGCGGTATCCTGGGACTCTTCTACCCGTGGCTCATTCAATCCGAAGTGCTGCATTACGGTTTCGCGATCGTGATGCTGATCGGCATCTGGGTATTGCGCAAAGGCTTCACGGGCCGTTCCCGGACGTGGTGGACCATCTCGCTCGCCATCCAGTTCTGGCATCACATCGAACACCTGCTCCTGATTACGCAGGCCATGATGCACCACAATTTCTGGCACAAGCCGGTTCCGTTCAGCGTGCTGCAGCTTGTCTTCCCGCGCGTGGAACTGCACCTCTTCTACAACACAGTGGTGTTTATCCCGATGGTGATCGGTATGTATTACCACATGTTCCCGCCAGAGGGCGAACCGCACACGGCCAACTGCACGTGCGAATGGAAACCGAAAGAAGCCAGGGTGGGCACAGTGGCGTAGTGCGCCGCATCCTCGAATTCGCCTCTGTTTTCGCACTGATTCTGCTCTCGCTTTCCGTGGCGGGATGCCAGGATAAGACGGACCCCGGCAAGGCCGTCCTGGTGCAGCATGAAATTCAGCCTTCGCCAGCCCATGTGGGTCGCTCCACCGTGCACGTGACCCTCACGGACCCCGCAGGCGCTCCCCTTTCCGGCGCTCATGTCAACATGGAGGCGGATATGTCGCACCCGGGCATGGCGCCGGTTTTCTTCTCTTCCAAAGAGTCCGGGCTCGGCAGCTTCACGGGTGCTTTGGATCTCTCGATGCCCGGCGACTGGACCATTCTGCTCCACATCACTCTCGCGAACGGTGCGAAGGTCGAGAAACAATTCAGCCTTCCGGGGGTGCTGGCGAACTGATGGCCGGCGTTGCGCCACAATCGGAAGCCGCCCTGTTCGAAGACCAGCCGTTCGATCTCCTCAAAGCTCCGCTCCTCGGCAACCTTCTCCGCCACAAAGGTTCACGCACGTTGATCCGGCTCGCCCTGCTTGCCGTCAGTCTGATGATGATCGCGCACGGTCTCTTCGGCCCGGCGCTTGCGCCGAAAAACCTGGCGACTACTCTCGGCTGGGTCCACTTCCGTGGCTTCCTGATATTGGCTCTGCTCTGCGCGGGCAATTTCTTTTGCTACGCGTGCCCATTCATGCTGGTGCGGGATTTCGCCCGCAAGGTCTTCCATCCTGTCCTCAACTGGCCGCGTCCTCTACGCAATAAGTGGCTGCCGATGGCGCTTCTGGTCGCGATTTTGTTCTGCTACGAGCGATTCGCACTTTGGTCGAAACCGTGGTGGACGGCGTGGCTGGTCGTCGGCTATTTCGCCAGCGCGCTGCTGGTGGACAGCATCTTCCGTCACGCGACGTTCTGCAAATACGTCTGCCCCATCGGCCACTTCAATTTCGTAGCGGCGTTGGTGTCTCCACTCGAAGTCAGCGTGCGCGATCATCAGGTCTGCTCCGGCTGCGGCACGCGCGACTGCATCAAGGGAACCCCACTTGTCTCCATCGCAGTGCCCGTGAAACAGCGCGGTTGCGAACTCGCGCTTTTTCAGCCCGGCAAAGCCAGCAACATGGATTGCACGTTCTGTCTCGATTGCGTCTATGCGTGTCCGCATGACAACGTGGGGATTGTCCGGCGCGACGCGGCCACCGTTCTGAGCGGTGATCCGGTGCGCGCGGGTATTGGGCGGTTCTCTCACCGCAAAGATATTTCGGCCCTGCTCACCGTGTTCACATTCGGCGCGCTGCTGAATGCGTTCGGGATGGTGACGCCCGTTTATTCCTTCGAATACTGGCTGAATCAGCTTTTACATATCGGGCCGGGTCCGGTTCTGGCGATCATCTTCGCGATCTTCCTGATTGCCGAGCCTGTGCTGCTGATCGGCGCCGCGGCGCAGACGATGAAGACGCTGACAAAGACTTCGCGCTCGCTCGTTCAGATCGCGGTTCGTTACAGCTATGGGCTTGTGCCGCTCGGTTTCGGGATGTGGCTCGCGCATTACTGCTTCCATCTGTTCACGGGCCTCTTCACGATCGTTCCGGTACTCCAGAGTGCGCTCGCTGACGCCGGTCTTCCCTTCCTCGGCGAACCGCTGTGGCGCCTGACTGGCATCCCGGTCAGGATTGTCCAGCCGATTCAGCTGGGGATGCTGGTGCTGGCTCTGGCGGGGGCTATGATCTGGACGCACGCGATCGCGGAGGAAGATCAACCGGCCGAGACCTGGCGCGCATTCGCGCCGTGGGCCGCAGTGAATGTAGTGATCTGGTGCGGCGCCGTCTGGCTGGTTCTGCAACCGATGGATATGCGCGGAACGTTCCTGGCCAGCTAAGAAAATGACGCGATCCCGACTTCCCCTTCTTCTGCTCGCAGCCCTGACGCTCGCTCCGCTGCAGGCGCCCGCTCACATTGGCCCGCCGTTTCCCATCCTCGAAAACAAAAAGGTCGGACCCGTCAACATCGAGTTGTGGATCCATCCCGATATCGGTTCCAGCGTCGTATTCGTCATCGTCCATCCTCTGCCCGGTCAGACGATCCCGAAAGATCTGAAGATGGAGGTCGGCGTACAGCCGGAAAGCGGACGCCTGAAGGAAGTGCTCTACGGCATGTGGCGAGACAATACACAGGACTTCATCCAGTACGACAGCCAGGTGGAGTTCGACCGCGACGAGATGTGGAAAGTGCATCTGCTCGTCTACAGCGGCGGCGTGACGGAGCACGCCTGGGCGCGCGTGGAAGCGACGCCAACGGTCCTTGGAAGCTGGGAACTGCTGCTCTATGCATTGCCCTTTGTTGGCGTCGGTTTCCTGTGGTTCAAAGTCGCCGCGAAGAGGCGGCAAATTCGCAAGCGTATGGCTGGAGCTTGATAGGATCGATCACGTCCATGCGAAATTATGCCGGAAAGGCTCCGGATATCTCACATCTCCAGCATCATCGGTTGTCCTCGTAATTCTGATAATCGCGGTGGTAATGATGGCCGTCGCGATCGTAGCCGTTATCGCGCACCCCCACCACCAGTGGACGATCCAACCGGAACGTCACCAGCGATTCCGGGGGCACATGCACCTCACGTCCACTCGTCGCAATCTGCGCAGTCGCCCCGGCCCCCGCGCCAGCCGCTGCTCCGATCGCGGCGCCTTTACCGCCACCAACCGCCGCGCCCAGAATCGCGCCCAAAATGGCCCCGCCGCCAACGAATTTACCGGTCCGCGAATTCGCCCCCACCGTATCGCGATCATTCGATTCAATCCGGTTCGCATCGGCTCTGATCGCATAGCGCCGGCCATCCACCGTCACTGAATCGAGATCCAGAATCAGATCGTTGTCACGCGCCACCCGCACAATCAACTCAACGTTGGAACCGCGCGGAATCGCGACCTGTCCGCGCGATCCCATCACATCCTGATCCACCGTCCCCGTGAAAATCCGCCCGTCCGCGCGCGCCTCGCTGATCGGTTCATTCGTCCGCACCGTCATCACCGCGCCCGGATCAATCCGCGCATGAGTGTCCTGCGCCTGCACTGCCAGCGGCGCAATCCACATCGCCGCCGCCATTCCCGCTCCTGCCGCATATCTCCGCATGTGACGCATACAAGCGCCTCCTCACTTTATGCATTGCAAACGCGTTGCCACACGCCCAAACGCTGATACCATGACTCCGTGCGAGCAGCCCTCATCCTCTTTCTTCTCAGCACAATCGCGCACACCGCAGACAACCCGGACCCCTCTACGCTTACCAACAAAGTTCTTCTCGGCTACCAGGGATGGTTCACCTGTCCCTCCGATGGTTCCAATCGCTGGACCCATTGGTCCCGCGGCGTTCCGACTCCCGAAACCCTCACCGTCGATCTCTTCCCCGACGTTTCCGAACTCGATCCCGATGAACGCTGCGAAATCCCCGGCATGACGATCGCGGGCAAACCCGCATACGTCTTCTCCTCGCGCAATCCGAAAACGGTTCTCCGTCACTTTCAGTGGATGAAGCAGTATGGACTCGACGGCGTCCTTGTCCAGCGCTTCGTCGGCGGGATTCGCCGCCAGCAGCAGGATCACGACGTCGTACTCCACAACATCATGCGCGCCGCGGCCCAAACCGGACGCACCTTCGCGATCGAATACGATATCTCCGGCGCCAACCCCGCAACCTTCGCACAAACCATCGAAGACGACTGGCGCTATCTTGTCGACGAACTCCACATCACGTCGCAACCGGGCTATCAGCGCCACAATGGCAAGCCGCTCCTCTCCATCTGGGGTATGGGCCTCAGCGACGGCCCCAATCATCCGCCCGAAGACCCCGCCGCTGCGCTCGCCATCATCCATTGGTTCAAAACCGAAGCGCCCGAAAAATACCGCGTCACTTATATGGGCGGCGTTCCCGCGCACTGGTCCTCACTCACAGCCGATTCCCGCACCGACCCAATATGGGCCAAAGTCTACGCCGCAATGGATGTCGTGCAACCCTGGAACGTCGGCCGCTACAAAACTCTCCCCGCCGCCGATCAGTGGAAAGACAACGTCATCGCCGCCGACGTGAAAACCGCCGCCGCCAATCATCAGCTCTACATGCCCGTCGCCTTCCCCGGTTTCTCCTGGCACAATCTCAAACATGCCGCGAAGGAAAACGCGCAGGAGAATCAGATCCCACGCCTCGCCGGCGATTTCCTTTGGCGCCAGGCATACAACGCGAAGACTGCCGGAGTCACCATGCTCAAGATCGCCATGTTCGACGAAGTCGACGAAGGCACCGCCATCTTTAAAGCCGCCGCGCATCGCGATCAGGCGCCGGACCAGGGCTACTGGCTCACGCTGGACGCCGACGGAAACAATCTTCCGAGCGACTGGTACCTTCGCCTCGCCGGTGCAATCACCCGCATGTTCCACGGCGAAATTCCACCCACTCCACGGCCATCCGGTATTCGATAATAATAAGCCTGTCCTGAATCCCCCACTGCTCCCTTGACAGCCCCGCGCCAAGAGCGTATCTTCTTTATTTGCACTCTCTTTGCTGGAGCTTTTAATGCGTCTCTCGAACTATCTAGCCTGCGCGATTCTCTGCCTCTCCCCAATTCCTCTCTGCGCCCAGGGCCGCGGCGGTCGTGGTGGCGGTGGCGCCTCCGGACCCGTATCCGTCGACATCGCGCAAAGCCGCAACATGGACCAGGCGTCTATCGATCGCGGCGGCAAACTATTCGCCGATAAATGCGCCTCCTGCCATGGCGCCAACGCCCGCGGCGGCAGCAAAACAAAGACCACGGTCGATCTCATTCGCTCCGCCATGGTGCTCGACGATCTCGGCACCGGCGGCCGCGAAATCGCGGACTTCCTGAAGTTCGGCCGTCCCGAGAAGGGCATGCCGAAATTCGACATGCCGGATCAGGAAGCCTTCGATATCGCCATGTGGCTGCACCGGCAAACCGCCGCTGCCGCCGAGCGCGGAACCTACACGAAATTGAACGTCTTCTCCGGCGACGCCAAAGCCGGCGAAGCGTTCTTCAACGGCTCCGTGGGCAAGTGCAGCACCTGCCACTCCGTTACCGGGGATCTCAAAGGAATCGATACCAAAGCCAATGACGACGCGCCCACTCTGCAGGGCCTGATCGTTTCCGGCGGCGGTGGACGAGGCGGCCGCGGCAGAGGACGCGGCGGAGCCGCAGGCACGTCTTCCCCCACCGCAATCACCGCGAAGGTCACAACAAAATCCGGCGAAGTCATCGACGGCTTCCCTGCCTCGATCGACGATTGGCAGATCACCATCCGCCTCGCCGATGGCTCCATGCGCTCTTTCCTCCGCCAGGGCGAGTGGCCGAAATACGAAACCCACAATCCCCTGCAGCCTCACGTCGACCTGCAATTCAAATACACGGACGCTGACATCCACAACCTGGCAGCGTATCTGCGCACCCTGAAGTAAGGAGAAACCATGAGAACCCTGAACAACATCCCCCTTGCTCTCGCAGCCGCGCTGATCACGCTGCCCGCCTGTCTCTCCGCGCAGGGCGTGACAAAGGAGATGCTCCTGCATCCGCCCGCGGACTCCTGGCCCACTTACAACGGCGATTACACCGCGAAGCGCTACAGCACGCTCGATCAGATCAACAAATCGAACGTCGCGACGCTGACCCTCGCCTGGACATACAAAGCCAACCGCACCACAGATGGACCGAACATCGGCGGCGAACACAAAACGGGTCAGCCTATCTATCTGAACGTCGATAACTCAACGTTCAAATGTTCAGCGCTGCTCGTGAACGGCGTTCTCTACGCCACCATGCCCGACCACGCCTGGGCCATCGACGCTCGCACCGGCCGCGAAATCTGGCACTATTACTGGAACTCCTACGGCGGTCACCACGACGGTGAGCGCGGCTTCGGCATGTACGGCAACTGGCTCTTCATGGAAACGGCCGACAATTACGTCGTCTCGCTCGAAGCCGCCACTGGCAAAGAGCGCTGGCACAAACAAATCGCCGACGTGAAGCAGGGCTACTTCTCCACCAACGCGCCGATCATTATCGGCAATCACGTGATCGTCGGTACGGGCGGCGATAATCTCGACGTTCAGGGTTTCCTGAAATCGCTCGACCCCGAAACCGGCGACCTGCAGTGGACCTGGTACACCTCTCCGCAAAAGCCCGGCGACGCCGGCTATGACTCCTGGCCGGACGACTATTCCCGCACGCACGGTGGCGGCATGACGTGGCAGCCGCCCTCCTACGATCCGGAACTGAATCTCGTCTATATTCCCACCGGCAATCCAAATCCCGTCGGCGCCGGACAGAGCCGGAAGGGCGACAATCTCTTCAGTTGCTCCGTCGTCGCGCTGAATCCCGACACCGGAAAGATGGTCTGGTATTTCCAGAGCTCGCCGCATGACACACACGATTGGGACAGCACCCAGGCAGCAGTGCTCGTCGACGGCACGTGGGAAGGAAAGCCACGCAAGATGCTGATACAGGGCACCCGCAACGGCTACTTCTTCGTCCTCGACCGGACCAACGGCAAAAACCTGCTGACCAAAACGCTCGTCGATCCCCAATTCGTCACGTGGTCGAAAGGCGTCGCCGCGAACGGCCAGCCGATCCCCAATCCGGAAAAAGATCCTTCAGTTGACGGCGTGCTCGTCGGCCCCGGCTCAGCCACCAACTGGCAGCCCCCCAGCTTCAGCCCGCAGACCGGTCTCTTTTATGTCGGCACCTCGGAAGGCTTGAGCCTGAGCTATCTCACCGACACAGACGAACGCCCCGAAGGCTACGGCTTCAGCGGAGGCAACGGAGCAGGCGGAGGCCGCAGCGGTCTGCGGGCCATCGACTATCACACCGGACAAATGAAGTGGTTCCACGAAGGAGGCGGAGCGCAGGGCCTGCTGTCAACTGCGGGAGGCCTGCTCTTCGGAGGTGACGGAGCCCAGCACTTCATCGCCTTCGACGCCGCATCCGGCAAGCCGCTCTGGCACACAGCCCTGTTAGCCAATCACACAAACGGCCCGCAAACTTACTTGCTGGACGGCAAACAGTTCATCTTAGTAGGCGCAGGAGACATGCTCTACGCCTTCACTCTGAATGACTAACAGTTTTTTCTTATCTGTGCGAATCTGTGGCCCATTAAGCATTTAAAACTTTACTGAACGCAGCCTTAAACTTCTCCATCTCATCCCGTGTGCCCACCGTGACCCTCACATGCGTGGGCCACACGGGCCACGGCCGCCCAATATAAACGTTCTCCGCCTGCATGGCGGTAATCACCTCACGAGTCGGACGCCCCGCGTCCACCATAAAGCAATTCGTCACCGCGGGCGTATGCTTCAGGCCTTTCTGATCCAGCCACGCAAACACATCATTTCGGATATCCCCGATAATCTTGCGCCGCTCCTCGAGTAATCCCTTCGCCTGCAGACTCGCACTCGCCGCCGCCATCCCCGTAATCGGGAGCATGCCATTGTTACTGAAACGATCAAGCTGCTGAATCAGATCCGGCCGAGCCAGCACCGCCCCTGCCCGCAGGCCCGCCATCCCATAAATCTTCGAGAACGTCCGCAGAATCACGGCCTCTCTGCCCGCCGCCACCAGCGCCGGCTGAAACTCCGGATTCGGCGCGATATGCATGTACGCCTCATCCAGCATCAGAATTGTCCCCGGCGCCTTGTTCGCCGCCAGCCATTCGATATCCGCCTTCGGCGTCGCCGTCCCCGTCGGATTATTCGGATTGGTTATATAAATAACGCCGGCATTCTGAACCGCCGCCATGGCCCGCACATCATGCGCGCACGATTTGGTCAGCGGCACGCGCGTCACCGGCGCCCCGATGATCGCAGCCGCGCTCGCCGCCGCCTCATACCCCGGGTCGCCCATAACGAGCCCCTTCGAAGGAGAACAGAACGCCAGCACCGTCTGATGCAGCGGCGCGCTCGATCCTGGATAGATACGGACGTGATCGAGCGGCAGCCCTTCCTGCTCCGCCAGAATGCGCTGGACATTGTCGCCTTCGCGGAACAGATACCGTCCGCCCGAGCCCACGATTCCATGCAGCGCCTCAAGAGCCTCTTTGCACGGTCCCATCGGATTCTCGTTCGCGTTGATCATCACCGCGCCCGGAGGCGCTTCGATCTTCGAAGCCTGCGCCATCGCGAGTTCAGTCCCCAACGGCGACGCAACCCCGGCGGCCAGCAGACTGGCGACCCGTCCAAACATCCGCCGCGAAACGCCCCGCGCGAGCAGGCTCTCTTCCGCGATAGTGGTGAGCATATTGGGCTTACACTATCACAAAAATCAGTCGTCAATCGTTCACGGAATAGTTCACATCAATCGTGGTCGCTACCTCGATCGGTTGCCCGTCGAGTGAGCTCGGTCGAAAACGCCACTGACTGAGCGCGCCCATCACTGCCTGCGTCAATCCGGCGTCGGGACTGCTGACCACCCGAGTTCCCGTGAGCACACCCTCCTTCGAGATAATCGCTTCCACCCTGACCGTTCCCGCAACGCCTGCCCTCTGCAGTTCCACGGGATAAGAAGGCCTCACCGCGTTAATCAGATTCGCTGGCCCCACCTTTCCGCCCGTAGCTGGAGCCGCCACGGGAACCACTGGCGGCGCAGGCGCGGGAGGCGCCGAATTCGGAACATTGGTCATCGGTCCCAGCGTTCCCACGAATGCCGCCGTCGCGTTCCGCGATCCCGTTACGGTCACCGCTTCCGCAACGTCGCCAACCTGCAGCATCATCTTGCCGCTGTTCCGGCTTTCCCCCATCGCCACCCGAACCCCAGAGTGAATCAGCGATTTAAATCCAGGAACCTTGACACTCACGCTATATGTTCCCGGCGCAAAACCGCCAAGTCGAAAATCACCCTGATCGTTCGTGGACGTCGTGAGAGTAGCCCCGGAGTCTGCGTTCGTGAGCGTAACCGACGCACCCGCCACCGGCAGATCCGCAGGATCGAAAACCGATCCACGAACCGACTGTCCCGGCGCCTCCGCCTGCGCCATCAGAACCGGCGCATCCGCCTTCTGCTGGACAACAGCCGCCGGCGCCCCCGCTCGATATCCAACCGACGCACCCGCGCATACCATCCCGGCCGCTCCACAAAACAGCACCAATCCCGCCATCCGCGTTTTTGAAATCCGTTGCATTTTTGCGCCTCCCGCTATACGCCGGATTCTTTCCGGCAGAAATGTTCCCGGCATCGCCATCCCCACAACCTCGACGCGCGCGCCCGCCTCACGCACCGCCCGCGCCAACCCCAGCAGAAACTCCGAATATTCCAGCGGATCATGCCCGCCCATCAGCACTGCGTCATCGCAAGCTTCCTCGGAAAGCCCGGCGAGCCGCTTCTCCAGCCACCACGCCAGCGGATGAAACCAGAACACCGCCCGGTTCAGCAGCGCCAGCCACTGCACCAGCGGATCCCGCCGCCGGACATGCTCCTGCTCATGCGCCATCACAGCCTGCAACTGCGCGGCAGGCCATTCGCGCCAACCCGCAGGCAGGATGATGGAAGGCCGCAGCCACCCCACTGTCACGGGCGTCACCAGCCCTTCGCCCTCCAGCCGACGTAATCGATTGGTACGGATTGTACCTGTCAGGAGCCGCAAAAGCAGCAGAGCCATGCCGATCAGCCACACCGCAATCAGCACCTTCTCCGCCGTCCAGAACTCAACACGAACCGGAGCCGCCGCAACAATCGCGCTGCCAAAATCCGCCGCGGTCATCGACACCGCCACCGCGGGCCCAGGCGT
>DASYCD010000390.1:0-19305 GCA_036500405.1 Bryobacteraceae bacterium | reverse complement strand
CTGCTGAATATGGAGGAATCCGGCCTTGCCCATCGGCCGCTTGGTCATCACACGGCCCGCAAGTCGGACACGGACTTCGGGAACCAACTCCTCGGCGGTTTTCGCCGAATAGTCGCGCAGAATCTCCGGAACTTCGTGCGTGAAGTCGAAGCGCTTGCCGAAAGGCTTGTAACCCAGGGCTTCAATCTCGCGAATGCGCGCGACACGCTGCTCAAACAGTCCGTCTTCCAGCGACAAAAGGGCGTCTCCTCAAAGCTTAAAACCACGCGACTGCGCAGTTGACCCATTATCGCAGCAGGGCCGGAAGTAAAGGCGCCCAACGTCGGGTATCATGGGTCTTCGTTCTCCCAACCCTTTGATTCGCTCGATATCCATCGTGGTGCCGGCATACAACGAGCAGGCCCGGCTCCCCGCAACAATCCGCCGCATTCAGGAATATCTGGCGAAAAGCGAGTGGACCTTCTGGGAGATCGTAATTGTGGACGACGGCTCCACGGACGGCACGGTCGAGGCCGTCTCCGCGTTCGCGGAAGCCAGTTCCAATATCCGCATTCTGCGCAATCCCGGAAATCGCGGCAAGGGGTATTCGGTTCGTCACGGCATGACCGAAGCGCGCGGCGAGTGGCGGCTCTTCACGGACGCCGATCTTTCCGCGCCCATTGAAGAGCTGGATAAGCTCTGGGATGCGACTATGCGCGAAGGTTCGCACGTGGCCATCGGTTCGCGCGCGCTCGACCGCTCGCTGATCGGCGTCCATCAATCTGGAATGCGCGAAACCGCGGGCAAGATATTCAACGCGGTCATGCGCGCAACGACCGGCCTGGATCTCGCCGACACGCAATGCGGCTTCAAGCTTTTTCACGGCTCGGCATCGCTCGCCATCTTTCCCCGCCAGACCCAGGAGCGCTTTGGGTTTGACGTGGAGATACTATTCATCGCGAAGAAGCTCGGATTCCGTATCTCTGAAGTGCCCGTGCGCTGGGACCATGTGGATGGCAGCAAGGTCGGCATGCTGACCGGCCTTCATGCATTTACGGAACTGCTGCAGGTGCGATGGAACGAACTTCGGGGGAAATACAGGTAGCCATGTCATACATCCATAACTTCATTCCCGGAACGAAGCCGGCGACCGTTCTGGTGCTTCACGGCCAGGGCGGCGACGAGAACGATCTTCTTCCCGTAGCCCGGGCTCTCGCGCCCGGCGCCGCGTTCCTCAGTCCGCGCGGCAAAGCGGACGAAAACGGAGCCGCCAGATTTTTTGCCCGCATCTCGCGCGATGAGTTCGATGAAACGGAAGTCCGCTTCCGCTCCCGCGAACTGGCGGAATGGATCGCCGAAGCCGTGGTGAAGTACAACCTCGATGGTTCGAAAATCTACGCGATGGGATTTTCCAACGGCGCAAGCATCGCGGCATCGGTGATGCTGCTCCACCCTGGAGCGATTGCGGGCGGATTACTGCTGCGGCCAAGAAGCATCGTGGAGCCCGCGGAGTTACCTGACCTCAAAGACGCCCCGGTGATGTTAATCGCCGGGCAGCATGACGACAAGATGCCTCCCGGCGCCGGAGAAGATCTCGCTCGATTGCTGGGACGCGCTGGCGCGTCGGTCGAGTTCGGTATTGCCGATGCCGGCCACGACCTCACACCACGCGATTTCGCCGCGGGAAAAGGCTGGTTTACGAAGATTCTGGCGTGAGCGCGTGGGGCAAAGTGTCACAGGTTTTGGCGAATCGCTTCTAACGAACCGACTCCACCGCCGCTCTCAACCTTCAACTATTCCCGGGACACGCTCCAGACTAGCGAAGAAATCCGTCAACGGGCTTCTTCTGAGCCTCTTCCGCAACACTGCCCGGCCCTTCGCATCCACTCCTTGGATCTGAAAAACGTTCTTCGCGATATCGAGTCCGACGTGGTCACCTGCATGGTTTTCCGTCTCGCCCGCTTGCGGTAGCAAACCGCTTTCGTCGCGCTGGGTCCATACCATCAGGTCACTCCCCGCGGTCTCAAGCCGCTACAGGAAAAAATGTCGCGTATGGTCGAACGTAACGCTATTCAATTCGCCGTTGGTCTCTCAGCGTGATCGATTACCACAATATCGACAGGCCCCTCCGCCGATTGCAGTTTGAGTCCGAGTTGTTCCTGCAACACCGTGAATATCGACGGAGCCGACGAAATACTGGCAGAATCACCATCCAGGTTGTCCAGAGGCGCGTAATCCATATGGAGATCAAACATACCAGTAAAGCCCGTCCTGTCAAACACGAATCGGTGTAACATGGCGGCGAGCGTGTATGCTAGACGCGGCATCTTGATCCCTGTAGCGTCCAGTGAAGTTCTTGTGTAGACAAGAGTGTTGCACCGACGTTCGGTTTGGTCTGCCGGAAGAGGTTGGGCCGGTCGCTGAGGATCCGCTACGATGCAGCTTCCGTCTGTTATTAGCCTGATTTTGATCTCGCCCTTTGCAGGAATGAGGTTGTAAACTGGCATTTGTTTTGTCTCGTGACGCAAAACCAGTCTGAACCGATCAGCGAGAAGCGAGCGCAGCATCGGGCGCCACCAATCAAATGAATCTGTTGAAACATCATGCGGCGCGGTAGCTGAAATATTGTAACGAGCCGTCCGAGTCCAATCAGGGCCCCCTGTAATCTGATAGTGTTCGATATCGTAGGCCGCCGAAATAAGCGTTACGAGAGTCATTTTCTCTATTGCGATATGACCATGCCGCACACCCATGTCGCGATGGCCGCCGAGTGTGAGATCTTCCTTAACAGAAGCTACCTCAAAGTCGGGGCGTCGCGAAGATTGCCCCGATGCCGCCGGCGGGAGCAATAACAATAGTGCGAACGGAGCAATCCGGTGTATGGAACGCATGGTTGAAATTTCTTATATCATAAGCGCCCGTCGAGGCAATGATGCACGGAAATCAGACGCGCTCAGCGCCATTATGATCCAATCGTGGGCCGTGCCGAGCTCTTTTTGCGCCCCGGAGCCAATATATAAAGGGTTTTTATGGCTACCATTGGCTCTCATGCAGCCTGAATGCCCAGCCCATCCGGCATGATTCTTTTTACATATGCGGCGTTATTGTCTTTACATTCCGGGCGCTCCGGACTCATCGGGCCTTCTCGACCGGATCGGCCAACTTCAACAGATCGTCATAGCGGACCAGAGTAAGCGTCCGGTGTAGGACGTCTTGACGTGAATTAGACGGTCTGAGGTCTGGCCAGTTGCTCGTAGCGGAAGCAATCGCGGATCTCGGAGAGGAAGCGTCCCTTTGATTCAGCGGCGAGGAAGTTGTCGTAATCGATCTGCGGGAAGTCGAAGTCGCGATGGCCATCAACGCGCCGGAACAGAAGGTACAGCATCTGCCCGGATGCTCGTATCAGTCTGCCGCCGATTGTGAATCGGCGAGGCCGGTAGGGGTTGATCGCAGAGGCCGCTTACGATGTTACTAAGCTGAAACGAGCATTCTGCGATGCTCCTTCAAAATACACCGGTTCATCACGACCTCGAGGCCCGCAGCGCGCGCCTTCGCCGCCGCCTCCTCGTGAATCACGCCTTCCTGCATCCAGACGCACTTCGCGCCAATCCGAATCGCCGCATCCACAATCTCCGGCACGAATTCGGAGCGGCGAAAAACGTTGACAATGTCCACCGGCTCCGGCACATTATCAAGCGAAGCGAACGCCTTCTCGCCGAGAACTTCCGTTTCCAGCGGATTCACCGGAATAATGCGATATCCCATCGACTGCATGTATTCCGAGACGCCATAACTCGGCCGCCGCCGGTTGCTCGAAAGCCCCACCACCGCGATGATCTTATTGTCTCTGAGGACTGCGCTGTTGACGATCATTTCCCATCCCTGCCAGCCGCATGAGTTTTGATACTTCTTCAGGTGTCAGATATCGGAACTCGCCTTTCTCCAGCGGGCCCAATTCCACGTTCCCGATGCGAACACGACGCAATTTTTCGACCAGTCTCCCGAAGTGCTTGAACATCGTCCGTATCTGCTGGTTGCGTCCTTCAACCAGCCGGACCTCATACCACGGATTATCACCGCGCCGTATCAATTTCAGGTTCGCTGGCGCCGTCCGCCGTCCGCTCAGAGGAACGCCAGTGCGAAACCGCTCTTCCTCATCCGAGGTGAGTGTTCCATTCACTTTCACCAGATAGGTCTTGACCACATGACTCTTCGCCGCCGTGATCGCGTTGGCGAATTCGCCGTCATTCGTCAGCAGGATCAACCCATCGCTGTGGTAGTCGAGCCGCCCAACCGGATACACGCGCTCTTTCACGCCGTGCAGCAGATCGAGTACCGTAGTCCGGCGCTGCGGATCGCTCGCCGTGCTCACCACGCAGTCGGGCTTATAAAGAGCGATGTAAACGTGCCGGGAGGGCTGATGGATGAGTTTGCCGTCAACCTTGACGTGGTCGCGATCGACATCGGCCTTCGTGCCGAGTTCGGTGACCACTTTCCCGTTCATGGTCACGCGGCCTTCCACGATCAGTTGCTCCGCCTTGCGTCGCGAAGCCACGCCGGCCGCGGAGAGAATCTTCTGCAGACGTTCTTCAGTCGCCACAGCTACTCGGTTTCCGGCTCTGCAACATCGGTTGGGTTGCTTTCGCTCGCGCTCTCTTCGGTTTCGGCGCGCGGCTCTGGCTCCTCGGACGCCTCGGCCTCCTGAGCCTCGCCCTCCTCTTCAGGAGGCGCGGGCATTTCAATCAGGTTCGCCTGCACGGGCGCGTCCGGCTCGCCACCGCTCAGACTTCCGATATCCTGGAATTCTTTCAGCGTCGGCAGTTCATTCAAATTCTTCAGACCGAACTGTACCAGAAATTCCTTCGTCGTCTTATAAAGGATCGGCTTGCCGATCACCTGCTTGCGCCCGGCCGGAGCAATCAGCTTCCGGTCCAGCAACGTCTTCAGCACCCCGGCGCCCTGCACCCCGCGAATCTCCATGATTTCCGGCGAAGTGATCGGCTGCTTGTATGCAATCACGGCCAGCGTTTCAAGCGCGGGCAGCGAGAGCTTCATCGGCGGATTCAGATTTCGGACGAAACGCCGGACCGCGTCGTGATGCTCCGCCTTCGTCGTCATGCGGAATCCACCGGCGATCTCGCGGACACTCAGTCCGCGTTCCGGCTTGTCGTACTCCGCGCAAAGCTGTTCGAGCAGCAAGACTACCCGTTCGCGCGGTTGTTCAATCGCTTCCGCAATCTGATCGACCGTAAGCGGCTCGTCGGTTACATAGATAATCGCTTCGAGCGTGGCCCGCAGCGTCGCATCCTCCACGGCCGGAGCTTCCGATTCCGCCGGCTCTTCAGCGCCAAGAATCTCTTCGGCGGAAAAACTCACCGCGACGGTTTCGTCGCTGGGCAACATTTCCGGCTGCTCCTCCGCTTGCTCCTCCACCTCGGGCAACGGCTCGGCCTGTGCGTCCACTTGTTCTTCCGGCGACTCGACCGGCTGTTCGTTTTCGGATTGCGACATGAGATCGGCTAATTCGTTCCTACTTGTAATCTTCTTCCAGAGCGACCACCGGCTGCTGGAACGCTTCGTCGAAGCGATCGCCCTTGCCGAGCGCGATTTCGCCGAACAGATCCTTCTGCAGAATCTGGACCGCCTGTATTTTCACCATCTCCAGAACAGCCAGGAAGAGGCAGATCATCGCGCGGCGGCTGCGCTGCTGTTCCATCACCTGCAGGATGAACACCGGCCGGTCTTTTTTCGATTCGCGCAGCAGCGTCCGCAGATGCGCCACCATATCACTGACGGAGACCGTTTCATCGTTGATCTCATAGATCGGGCGGCTCTGGATTCGCTCCATCACCGCGCTCAGGGCCTTCACCAGGTCGAAGATGTCCACCGCCAGGCCGGGATCTTCGATCTCGGCCTCGAACTCCTTCATCTGCGGGTTCGACCAGACGTTTTCTTCGATCAGCCGCTTCTGCTGCAGCATTTCCGCGGCGTTCTTGTAGCGCTCATGCTCCAGCAGCCGCTCCACCAGTTCTTCGCGTGGATCTTCCTCGACCTCTCCCTCTTTGCGCAGGGCCGGGTCCGTGGGCAGCAGCATCTTCGACTTGATCTGGATCAGCGTCGCCGCCATGAAGACGAACTCAGCGCCGATATTGAGATCCATCTCCCGCGCCTTCTGCAGATACTCCAGATACTGCGCGGTGATGCTCGCGATCGGAATATCGCGGATGTCGATCTGCTGCTTCCGGATCAGATCCAGGAGCAGGTCAAGCGGCCCCTCGTACTTTTCGAGGTGGAAATTGAGCGGGGTTGACGACACGGGGTGAATTTCTATTGTAACGGCCCGTGGGCCGGGGCCTGGCCGTGCCCCCGGGCTCATAGCTGGTCCGAGGAAACGAGGAGCGAAGGGGGGATATTCACAGTCGTCGAGCCGGCGTTGTGGAAAACTCGTGCGCAATGAGTTTCTGAAGGATCGGCGGAGCCGACGGGCATCGTCGAGACAATAAGCAAGGCAGGCATCCCGCTGTTACGAATTAGTCGAGCAAAACGTGCGACGTTTTGCAGAAGATTTTCGAACAGCGGGATGCGCTTGTTTTCAGGACGAACACTCAGATATTGTCTGGACAATCCAAGGCTGCTATAAGCATTTCATGAAAGCAAAACCCTGCCTGTCAACAGATCGAATCGAAAGGCAGGATCATGAATCATCCCAACCAGCAAACGGAGGGACTCAGCGAGCCGGAATTCGCGGCTCTGATCGCCATTGACTGGGCCGACCGGAAACACTACTGGACGATGCGAGCCGGTGGCATCATCTCGCGCGGCGAGTTGGAGAACACTCCGGAAGCAGTGGAACAGTGGGCGGCGGAGCTGCACGGAAAGTTCGGCGGCCGTCCCCTTGCGCTCGCGATGGAACAGCGGCGCGGCGCACTGGCGATGTGCTCGATACCGGAATGCGCCTGGGCGAAGGAGGTTTACACGATCCTCAAAGCCGGGGTAAGGGCCATCACATGGCAGTGCGGGCTCTGGCGTTTGAATGGATGCGCATTCTGTACCGGCTTCAGGCAAGCCCTACGCTACTGGAATTGAACTGAAAACGGCATCATGCGCATCATGCCGGCGTGGGTCCAGATGCGAAGCCGCGGATCTTTGATCACGCGCCTGATCACCCCATCAATCGCATTGTCCCCGCCGCTGCTACCGGCGCCAAGCGTATCAGCGATGTATTCGAACAGCGATTTCTTCCCCGGGTAAAGCACCAGCCCCACACGGCTCGATGCAGGAATCCCCCCCAGTTGCCGCGCCTTCAGAATCGCGGCGTCAATGCCGCCCAGCGAATCCACCAGGCCCTTATCGCGCGCCTGATCGCCCAGCCACACACGGCCCTGTGCCACCGGCTCGATATCGCTCACCGGCCGTTTGCGCGACGCGGACACTTTTTCCAGAAAGTCCTGATACGTCGCGTCAATTCCTTCCTTTAGCTTGGCGCGCCCTTCAGGATCGAGCGAGGAATAGTCCGAATCGATCAACGCAAACTTGCCGCGGCTCACCGTTTCCTTTGTGATGCCGAGCTTGTCATAGAGCCCATGGAGATTGGGCTTGCCGAAAACCACGCCAATCGATCCCGTCAGCGTGCCGGGCTCCGCAATGATCGGACTTCCCGTCATCGCCATGTAATAACCGCCCGACGCGGCTTCATCCGCCATCGAAATCACGAGCGGCTTTTTCTTTTTGAGCTCATTGAGCGCACGCCACATGTCATCCGACGCGACAACCTCTCCGCCCGGCGAGTTGATGCGAATGATTGCCGCCTTCACGCGCGAATCGCTTCCCACACGCTCCAGCATGCGATCGAAATCCCCGGATTGAAGCCCGTCCGAATCATCGCCGCGCTCAATCGTGCCTTCCGCCACAACGAACGCAATCTGATCCTGCGCCGCCATCCCCGCTGAGGCATCGGTGACCGCGGCATAGTCCTTCTCGGAAATTCTTTTCAGCTCACCCTGATGAAGCTCCGCTTTCATCTCGCCCAAAACCTGATCTTCATAGCGAAGCTCGTCCACCAGCCCATCGGCCTTCGCCTGCTTCGCAAGAAACGGCCCCTGGTCGATCAGTGCCCGCACCGCGTTCACATCCTTGTTACGGCCCTTCGCAATCGCGCTCAGCAGATCGCCATACAACCCGTCCGCCAGGCTGTTCATCACTTCCTTCGTCTCCGGGCTCATGGACGCGCGCGTAAACTGATCGCCATAATCCTTGTAGGCGCCGGCGTGCTCCACGTCCACCGTCACGCCGAGCTTATCCAGCGTGTTCTTGAAATACATCAACTGGAAGCCGATGCCCTTCAGGTTCAGCAGATCGCTGGGCGGCATGTAGATGCGCGACGCCGCGGTCGCCATATAGTAATCGCGCAGGCTCGGCGATTTCAGAAACGCGTAAAGCGGCTTGCCGGATTTGCGAAAGGCTTCGAGATCGGCGCGAATCTCCTGCATGGTGCCCCAGCCGACGTCCGCGCCTTCCGGCTCGAAGATCACGGCCTTGATGCGGTTATCCTGCGCAGCGCGGCGCAGCATGCTCCACACGTTTTCGACGGTGATGGAATTGCGCGATGCCACGCCCGGAATGTCAAACCCGACCGGCGGCTTCTCGGGCACCGCGCCCCAGAGATGAAGGACCAGCGTAGAGTCTTCGGCAACAGCGGGCGGCTTCGAGCGTAGGGACGCGATCGCGAAAAACCCAATAACTCCAATCAGAACGATAAGAATTGCGCCGGTCACCAGACCGAGCAGGAATTTACCCATGCGGGAGGCCGCTCCTTCCAGTCCGAAAGTAGCATGCCGGTTTCCAGAACCGCTCTATGCTGAACACATGCGGCTGTTTCGAATTCTCGTCTGGCTTTTCGCGGGCGCCGTGTCGTTGCCTGCGGCAGATTCGTGCTTCACCATTCACGGCCGCGCACATTTCTATGGCGGCGATGGACAGCTTCGGATCTGGCACGTGGGAACGCACCACGAGTTCGAACCGGATCAATCTACGTGGGCTCAAGTGCAGAGTTGGCTGGAGAGTGGAGTGAAAGAGTCCGATAAGAAGCGCTACGCGATTCCGCTCTCGATGATCAATCTATTTGCTGACTTTTCGGTCTGTCCGGTTGAGCCATTCAACGCAGGTTCCGTGCAGAAGGCGAGAATCGTGAGCGCGACTCACCGCCATTACGTTCCGGTTCCCGATTAAAAGCTGAGCGATCGGGCGGAACTGATCGTAACAGGGTGGTCGGGAATCAGTTTGTAATGGACTGGATCGCGCCGGATGCTGGGACGCTTGATACCCGCCATTGCGGCGAGCCGGTCCAGCGTCACGCGTTTGCCATGCAGGCGCGCGCCTCGCGGCATCGAAACGGAGGCATCGAAAGCAAGTCCGAGCATGTGGTCGGAAGCCGGGACTGGCTGCTGTCTGACGAGGAGTTCATGACGGGCGAATTCCGCCCCCACGTCCTCGCGCAGCGCCGCGCATGCTTTGGAGCGATTGCCGCGAAGCTCCTTCCACTTGATCCACACCTCATGGAGATGGGCCTGATACGCGGGAGGGCGGTAGGCGGATTTCAGGTCGAACGTCCCGCCCAGAGACGTCACCATATCTCTGAATGTATCGAGCGCTTCCGCCGTATCCGGCATGAGATCGGCAGTGTCAATCGGAGCAGTGTCCGTGCTCTCTTCAAAGGCAAGGGCTTCGGTGTCCCAGATGTCCGGCAGCGGAGCGACTTTGCATCCCGGATAAGTCCGCGGGTGGTGAAGAGATTTCAGTTGCGCTTCGAGAATCGCGGAAGCGGTGTCGCGTACCGGAGAAACGGGCAGTGCTTCCACGTCCACAGCCGCCAGCGTGTCGGCAGGCGTGCTCATGGGAGGAAGAGAGTCGGCCGCGCAAAGGCACGCCGAGACGATGGAGAGGAGAAAAAGCTGCCTGGCGATTCGATGCAAAACGATTCGACGCTCCTGTAGTTCGTTTAGTCCGTGGACATGAAAACCAAACTGAACACTATAACAGGTAGCGGCGCTTGTGATGGGGCTCTGCCGGGAGAGTTTGTATGAATAGCCGCAGAATGCATCTATTCGCGCTCAGTGCCCATCGATTTCACGCTACCGTGGACGCCCAATGAATTCTAAAGCCTCCGCGGAACTGAGTGAGATCGCACGCTCTGGCGTCCGAATCCTGATTGCGCACACACATGAAATTCATTTGCGTTTGGCCCGGCGCCTGTTAGACTGAACCTGCGAAATTCACTCGAATAAATGGAGGTCTCGCTTGGGCGTCATTCTCCAGGCCACTTATCGCAAGAGCGCGAATCCCACAGTTTCTGTCCCTGCGCCAACGGATCAGAAAGATGATCCCTGGTGGTATGACCGGATCGCGATGCACATGGCTTCTTATCGAGGCTTGTTCACGCACATTCAACTGCCCCCCTGCCATAAGACAATCGGCGGAGCTACGCCTACGTCGGATGGCTACGGCGTTTACTGGGAATACGATTTAGGCTCGAAAGATCACCCGACGCGTTTCGGTTATCTCGATATTCTTCGCCGCATGTGTGCGATTGCGTTCGCCAACGGAATCCTTCCCATTGCGGATTGGGTGCCGCACCAGCGGTATGGCGGTAACAACGGCGTCTATCAATATTCTTCGTCGGCGGGCGCCGCGAAAGGCCGCTTCCCTAAACATCCCGGATGCTTCCGTGGATTCAGTCAGTCCGACTACGCCGCCGGGCGCGTCCCGGAAGACCCTGTCCCCGACCGCGCCAACGACTTCGCCTTCGGCGATGAACTCTGTCCCATCAACGGCAAACCCGCCGGCTTCGTTCAAAACGAACTCATTATGGCGGGCCAGTGGCTCTATCGAACTCTGGATCTCCGCGGCTGCCGCAACGACGATACGAAGGGTCAGGCGCTCCGAGCCGTCAATGCGTTCAGTTCCGCCGCGCCCATGCGCAGCAATCCGTGTATCGGAGAATACGCCGATGGCAGCAAAGATTCGCTTGCGTGGTGGCTCTCGCAGGTCCGCTCCAATAATTACGCCTACGATTTCGAAGTGAAGTATCGCCTGCAGGATATGTGCAATAACGGCTCGCGTTGGGATATGTCTCAGCTTCCGGGCGTGGGCCTGGCGTCGAAAGGGCCTGCCTGGGCCATGCGCGCGGTTCCATTCGTCGAAAATGCCGATTCCGATACGAACGGCTTCGGCGCCGTCGTCTACAACAAACTCCTCGCGTACGCCTTCCTCCTCACGGCGGAGGGCTGGCCGTCTGTTTATTACCGCGACTACGCTCAGGAGTCCGGCTGCTATGGACTGAGACCTGAGATGGACAACCTGCTGTGGATCCACGAGCGGCTCGCCAATGGCGGCACGGCATGGCGTCACACCGAGTATCAGTATGTCGTCTACGAACGCCAGGGCTTTCCAGGACTTCTTGTCGGCCTCAACAACGACATCTGGGGAGGCTGGAAAACGGTCCGAGTGCAGACCAGCTTCGGTCCGAACACCAGGCTGCACGACTACAGCGGCCACTCGGGCGACGTCTGGACCGATGGCGGAGGCATGGTTACGATCGGGATTCCACCGAACGACAATGGTCACGGTTACGTTTGTTATTCGCGTGGCGGAGTTGATGGCGCCATTCACGCGCCCAGCCAACCGACGACCCAGATGTTCGCAGGCTCCGATGATCTGTTGACGCCGCCCGCTTCTGCCGAAGGCGCCCCCGCTGGCCGCATCTGGTGCACCGAAGGCTCACACATCCATATCAATAAGCCCGGCTCTGAGCCCGTGCGCTTCGTCGTGACCGACTCTTCCGGCAAAGCGATCATCGATCGCGAATGGGATGGAACGGTCAAACGCAGAGGCTGGCATGACATCACCGCCCATGCGACTGCCAGCGCGCCCTATGAGGCGTACTTCACCTATCACTCCACAACCGATTTGCAGAGGAGCGAATGTGACACGTAAACAGTTCCTCGCGATCCTGACTGCTGCCAGTGCTCGCGCCCAATCAACCGGCAAAACGGTCAATGACGACGATCACGGAATGAAACTCGCCGGCGTCAACGGCCCCACCGCACACATGGAGATGGCCGCGCCGGCCGCTGCCGCCGCCAGTCCGCTCCAGGCGGTGACGACCCGGTCCGGCAGCAATCTCCGTCACGGAACTTATCTGCATGAGACCCGGCTCACTCCAGCGGTCGTCCAGGGCGGACTGCGGAAGCTTTTCTCGATGAAGATGACGGGCGATCAACTCGGGATGGAAGCGCAGCCTCTCTTCATGCCTGGCGTCAAGCTGGCCAACGGCGCCACGCATGATCTTTGCGTCTGCGCCACCATGGCGAATGCCGTCTACGCGTTCGATGCGAACAACGGAACGGCCCTCTGGAAACGCGTACTCGGCGTCCCGATAAAAGGTACCAGAGCCATCGATGCATGGCTGATCAATGACCACTGGGGAATTCTTTCCACGCCGGTCATCGACAACGGTATGGTGTATTGCGTCGCCTGGATCAGCCCCGATGGCAGCGCTGGCAAGGCGAAGCATTTTCTGTATGAGATAAAGCTCGCGAGCGGAGTTGTCTCGCGCTCGCTGCCGTTGGCAGACGGCGCTATCGCGCGCAAGCAGCGCGCCGCCCTCACCATCACCAATGCGAACGGAAAGCGAACTCTGTTTATCCCGTGGGGCACCATTCAGGAAACAGCGCAAGGCGCGCACGGTTATCTCACCGCGGTCGATATCGACAACTGGAAAATAGCGGCCGACTGGTCGGCCACGCCTAACGGCTCCGGGTCTGGCGTCTGGATGGCGGGCCAGGGGCCGACCGAGGCCGGCGATTTTTATCTCCTTACCGGGAATGGCGATTTCGGCAACGGCAATTTTGGCGAGACTTTCCTCCGGCTTCGCTATACCAACGGAGCATTCACCGTTGTCGATTGGTGGAGTCCCTGGATGGATTCGCAGCGCAACCAGAACGGCGGTTGGGACGATATGGACCTGGGCGCGGGCGCGCCACTTTATATTCCTGAATTCGGAGTGATGGTGGGGGCAGGGAAGGATGGCGTTCTCTATGTCGTTGACGCCAACAAGATGGGCAAGACTTCTCCGGCCGACCTCAACAACCCGGCGGCCAATTACGCCAAACTGAAATCGCCGCCCATCTGGTTCACTTTTTTCCCTGGCTTCGGCGTGAATGCCGCCCCAAATAATATCCGGGATCTCGATCAGCTATTCATTGGCCGCACGCATCATCAACACGGCTCGCCCGTCTACTGGAACGGCAAAATTTATTGTTGGGGCGAAAACAGCAATCTCCGCGCGTTTTCCATTGATGCGTCCGGCAAGCTTACGTATCTCGGGCGCTCCGAGGAGGTCGCCAGCCCGTTCGCCCCTGTGCCTCCAGGCGGCATGCCCGGCGGCATGATGTGCCTCTCTGCCAATGGCACGCAGGACGGAGTGCTCTGGGGCTGCGTGCCGGATGAAGACGCCAATAAGAAGAGATCGAACGGCCGCGTTTTCGCTTTCGACGCCAGCGACTTTTCTGCCACTCTGCCGGACGGCGATCATCACATCAAGCGGATCTGGATGAGCGATACGTACGCGTACAACAAGTTCAACGTGCCCGTTGTGAACGGAGGAAAGCTGTACGTGCCGACCTACGCCGCCACGGTGGACGTGTTCGGCGTCTAAGTCCGTCCCCGCCGGGCGATCAGTGCTTCAGCGGATTCTACCGTTTGGGTAATAAGCGTCGCGATGGTCATTGGCCCCACGCCGCCGGGAACTGGTGTCCAGGCCGCGCAGCGATCGGCAATGCCGGAGAGTTCGATATCGCCGACGCCGCGTGGATGGTAACCCGCGTCCACAACCACGGCCCCATCCCTTATCCACGAGGCTTTGATGAATTCCGGCTTGCCCACGGCGCCCACGATGACATCGGCGCGTTTGATCGCAGACGGCAGGTCGCGTGTCCTGGAGTGGCAGATGGTGACCGTCGCATTCGCATTGAGCAACAGCGCAGCCATGGGCTTGCCAAGGATCGGGCTGCGGCCCACGACAACTGCTTCCTTGCCTTCGAGCGCTATGCCGTAGTGCTGCAGCAAGGTCATGATGCCGCCGGGTGTGGCGGATCGATACGCCGGCTCGCCCAGCGCGAGACGGCCGTAGCTGAGGCTTGTGACTCCATCCACATCCTTCTCCGGCCCAATCGCATCGAAACACTCCCGCTCATTGATATGGCCTGGAACCGGGTGCTGCAGCAAAATGCCGAACACGCGCCGGTCCGTGTTCAACCGCCGAATCTCGCCCAAAAGCTGCGTGGTAGTCGTGGTCTCAGGCAGGTGAACAGGTAAGGAATCCATTCCCACGCGGCGGCAGGCGTTCGCCTTCATCCTGACGTAGGTTGCGGAGGATGGATCGTCTCCCACCAGGATCGTGGCGAGCCTCGGCACTGTACCGTGGAGCTGATCTTTGATCGCGGCTACCCGCCCGGCAAGCTTCGATTCGATTTCGCGCGAAAGCGACTTCCCGTCTAATACAATTCCGGCCATTGGAGAGGGCGTTACACCAAAAGCCGCGAAATCTCAACCCGGGACCGCACGCCTTCCACTACCGTGATCCCGCTCTCCGTGACAGTAAAGCCACGCGCGCGGTCACGCTCCGGATCGAACCCGATCGTGTCGCCTGGCGCAACGTGCACGTTCTTATCGAGGATCGCCCGCTTCACTTTCGCGTGCCGGCCGATATCCACGTTGTCCATCAGAACGCTGTCTTCCACAAAGGCGCCCGTATGCACGCGCACACCGCGGCTGAGCACCGAACATTTGACCCGTCCGCCGGAAAGAATGCACCCGCCCGAGACCACCGAATCGATCGCCTCGCCGCGCCGGCCATCTTCATCGAAGGCGAATTTCGCCGGCGGATCCGGGAAGCTGCCGGTGCGCAGCGGCCAGCGCCGGTTATACAGATTCAGCGCCGGATTGACCGCTCGCAGATCCATGTTGGCTTCCCAATACGCGTCAATCGTGCCGACGTCGCGCCAGTAAATCGGCTGATTGGCAGGCTCGCCGGGAATCCGGTTCGTCTGGAAATCGTACGCGTAGATCGCTTCGCCCCGCGAGGTCATTCCGGGCAGAATGTCCTTGCCAAAATCGTGCGAGCTGTCCGGGTCCACGGCATCGGCGTGCAGCATATCGAGCAGCGCCTTCGTATCGAAAATGTAATTTCCCATCGACGCGAAAACGTGTCCAGGGCGTCCGGGAATCGTCGGCGCGTCGGCCCTTTTTTCGTGGAAGGCGTGGATGCGATTTTCGTTATCGGCCTCAATGACGCCGAACTCGCTTGAATACTGTTTTTCCACCGGAATCGCCGCCACTGTGCACACCGCGTTCATCTTGATGTGGAAGTCGATCATGTGGCTGACGTTCATCCGGTAGATGTGGTCCGCCCCGAAAATCGCCACCACGTCCGGAGCCGCCTGCTCGATCAGGTTTACATTCTGGTGTATCGCGTCCGACGTCCCCTGATACCAGGTTTCGTTATGCGAGCGCATCTGCGCCGGCACCGGAATGATGAACTGATTTTTCTGCAGCCCGCCCATCTGCCAGCCCTCATTGAGATGCTGCAGCAGGCTCTGACTGCGGAACTGCGTCAGGACGTAGATCGAGAGAATCCCGGAATTGACGAAATTGCTCAGTACAAAATCGACGATCCGGTATTTGCCCCCGAACGGTACCGCCGGTTTGGCGCGTTCCTTCGTGAGTGGGTAGAGTCTGGTGCCTTTACCGCCGGCGAGAATGATTCCGAGCACGCTGAGTTGCATTGGTGAACGCCATTTTGTCAGCCTGCGGGCGAATTGGCAAGTCCACAGGTTTTAATCAGCAAACGCCGATCGTGGTCAGAGAGGTAGCAGGTTTACTTCCAGTCCTGCGCCAGCCGGACAAAACTGGCGATCGGGATTGCCGTCGGTCCCTTCGGCATCCAGGGTTTGGAATCGTCCAGCCATGCTGTACCTGCGATGTCCAGATGAATCCACGGCGTGTCTTCCACGAATTCGCGCAGGAACGCAGCCGCCGTGGAGGCGCCGCCGTCACGGCCGCCGATATTGCCGATGTCCGCGTAAACGGTCTTCAGTTGCTCGCGGTACTGATCGTTGACCGGCATGTGCCACATTTTTTCGCCGGCGTTCTTCGCCGCCTCATTCCAGCGCGCGAGGAATTCATCATTATTCGTGAAGACGCCGGTGAAATGATGCCCCAGCGCCACCACGATTGCTCCGGTCAGGGTCGCCGCATCCACCAAATGAGTCGCGCCGAGCTGCTTCGCGTACGTGATGGCGTCCGCGAGGATCAGACGGCCTTCCGCATCCGTGTTCAGAATTTCGATGGTCTTGCCGGAAAGCGACTTGACGATATCGCCCGGCCGCTGCGCCTTTCCGCCCGGCATATTTTCGACCGTGGGGATGACGCCGATCACCGCGACCGGAGGCTTCAGCCGGGCAATCGCCTGCATGGCCCCGATGACCGCGGCCGCCCCGCACATGTCGTACTTCATCTTTTCCATGTCCTGCGCGGGCTTGATCGAAATGCCACCCGTGTCGAACGTGACGCCCTTGCCGACAAGCGCCAGTTTGGAGGAAGAAGTTGCTTTCTCGGGCTTGTACTCAATCACGATCAAAGCGCCCGGCTCAGCGCTTCCCTGCGCGACTCCCAGCAGCGCTCCCATGCCGAGCTGCCGCATGCGGTCCGTATCGAGCACATCGCAGGCGAGACCATTGGCCTCCGCCATGGTGCGCGCACGATCCGCGAGCGCGCGCGGCGTGAGAACGTTCGGCGGTTCCACCGAAATGTCGCGCGTGAGATTGGCCGCTTCGCCGATTGCCTGTCCCGCCGCCAGCGCGGCCTGCAGGGCAGGGGAGTCCCCGCCAACCGAAATCGTCAGCTCTTCGATGGTGCGCGATCCGTCCTTGTCTTCCGACGTTTTCAGCAGATCCGGTTCCCAGACGCCTTCGATGAACGCCTGCGCGGCGGCTGAAACGTACTCGGGGGTATCGAAGCCGGATTCGAGCGCAATCGCGGCAGTCTTGACGCCCTTGCCTTTGAGGAGGCGCGCCGCTGAAGCAGCCAGTTTCCAGAAGGAGGCGGTCTCCAGTTTCTCGCGTTTGCCGGCCCCGGCTACGAGCACGCGGCGAGCTTTGAAACCCGCGGGGCTGTGGAGCAGCGTCATCTCGAGAAATTTTCCGGTGATCTCTCCCGATTCCCGGAACGCGGCTGCGACTGAGGGCAGGTCAGTGCGGGCTTCGCCTTCGAGTTCCAGCAGAATCAGGGCATCGCATTCGATGCCGGAAACACCCGGTCGCGCCAGTTTCAGCTTCATACGTGTAAAATCCCCCTTAAAAACCTGCTTTGCTTTTCCGGATCGCCTCGCGGGCTTCTTCACGGTCGCTGCGCTCCCGCTCCGCTTCGCGCTTGTCGTGGAATTTCTTGCCCTTAGCGACGGCTATCTCGCATTTTATCCTGCCATTCTTCAAATAGAGACGCGTCGGCACCACGGAAAGGCCTTTTTCACGCGTCTCTGATGACAGCTTATCGATTTCCCGCCGGTGCAGCAGCAGTTTGCGCGGGCGCGTCGGCGGATGATTGAACTGATTTCCGTGGCTGTACTCACTGATGTGGGCGTTCAGCAGCCAGGCTTCGCCCTTTTCCACCGAAGCATAGGCGTCTCGCAGCTGGACCTTCCCCGCCTTGGCTGCCTTCACTTCGGTGCCGGTCAGAGCGAGGCCAGCCTCATAGCGGTCCATGAGGAAAAAATTGTGGCCGGCCTGACGGTTATCGCTCAGCGTTTTAGAGGGATCGAATTTGGTCGACAATCTTTCTTCTCAACGCCAGCGGGCGGTCATGCGTCAGACTTTTCGTTAGGCCATGGACCGGAAAGGCTTTCCGGACATGAAACGGGGCTTCCTCAATGATATCGCCTTTAAGTGGAGACGTGCGGGTTAGGACGGATGGTTGCGTAGATAAGATGAGTTTTTTCAAACAGTTGGCCGCGGTCGTTCTGGCCGCGTATATGATTCTTCCCCCGGCGCCGCTGCAGGCGGGGACTCGCAAGGGCGATAAACTTCGCAACCAGGCCCGCGTCGAGGAAACCAGAGGCAATCTCCAGAAGGCGCTCGACCTCACAACACAGGCGCTCGATACCGATCCGGCCGACCCGGCCTACATCCTGCAATTGCACCGGGTCAAGTTCGAACTGGGCCTCCAGCACCTGACTGCGGGCCGTAAGCTTCGCGATGCCGGAAAACTGGATGAGGGGCTGGCGGAATTCCAGAAGGCTTACGACGTCGATCCGGCGTCCGATATTGCGGCCCAGGAGATCAGGCGCACTCAGGAGATGATCGCCCGCGTACGCGGTGGCGGAAAAGCCAGCGCAAGTCCTGCTGACGACGCCATGACGCCGGCAGATCTCGCCCGCAAAGAGCAGCAGGCCCGCACCGGCGCTCTGAAATCCGTGCCGTTTCTCAAGCCGATGAATCCGGATCCAATCGATCTGAAAATGAACAACCGGCCGCGCACCCTTTTCGAGACTTTGGGGAAACTGGCGGGAATCAATGTTCTGTTCGACCCGGACTACAACACCCAGCAGACCATCACGCAGCCGGTGCAGATTGATCTGGTGCATACTACGGTGGAAGCAGCGCTCGACCAGCTTTGTCTGGTCACGAAGTCGTTCTGGCAAGCCCGCGATGAGAACACGATTTTTGTCAGCATCGACAATCGTAATAATCGCCAGGCGTACACCGAGCAGGTAGTCAAGGTTTTTTACCTGACTAATCCCACTACTCCCCAGGAAATTCAGGAAATGCTGACGGTGCTGCGCACGGTTTTCGATATTCAGAAGGTTTTTAACTATACGTCGCAGAACGCGCTGGTAGTGCGGTGCGATGCCGACACTATGGCGCTCGTCGAAAAGGAGATCGCGGACCTCGATAAACCGCGCAGCGAAGTCCTGGTCGACGTGATGGTGATGCAGGTGAGTAGTACCTACAGCCGGCAACTCGGCATGGGCCTGAACGGCATCAATGCGAACGCGTATTTCTCGCCGAGAGCCAGTATTACCACGCCGCCTTCGACTACGACATCTACGACCACTTCGAACACTACAACTCCGGCGATTACCGACAACGGCGGAAATACTACAGCGCCATCGCCGATTCCGCTTTCGCAGTTGGGTCACATTTCCACGTCCGATTATTCGATTACGAATCTGCCGGGCGCGACCTTTGAAGCGATGCTGAGCGATTCCACCAC
>DASYCD010000389.1:0-7719 GCA_036500405.1 Bryobacteraceae bacterium | reverse complement strand
CGGCTGGGATATGCCCATCGTTGTCGTCTCCGTCCGCGATTCCGACCACGACAAAGTGGAAGCGCTCGATGCCGGCGCCGATGATTATGTCGCGAAGCCCTTCAGCTTCGACGAATTGATGGCGCGCATGCGCGCGGCGCTCCGGCGCAGCGGCTTCGCAACCGACACTACTCCGCTGCGCATTTCCGTTCCCGGTCTCGAAGTCGATTTCGCCAATCGCACCGTCATCGCCGGCGGCAATCCCGTGCGTCTCACGCCCACCGAATTTGACATCCTGCGCTATCTGGTCTCGCAGGCCAATAAGCCGGTGCCGCACAAGCGCCTGCTCCAGGCCATCTGGGGACCCGAGTACGGCGATCAGATCGAATATCTCCGCGTCTTCATCAATCAGCTCCGCAAGAAGATCGAACCGGGCGGCGGCAAGCCTGTTTTTATCGCTACCGAACCGCGTATCGGCTATCGTTTCGTGCTGCCGGAAACTCCCGTGGCGGCGGAAACCGAGAAGACCGTATCGACTGTCCATTAACGCATTCGCCGCGCTTTGTGTTGGAATAGTAGCGAATGAGTGAAATTCCGCCGAATCGCGACGACATGGCGGCCGCTCCGGAAATTCCGGATAAGCTGTTCTTTCGGATTGGCGAGGTGAGCCACATTGTGGGCGTCGAGGCTTATGTACTCCGCTATTGGGAGTCCGAATTTCCGGGCCTGTCGCCGCGCAAGTCTTCCACCGGACAGCGCATGTTCCGCCGCAAAGACGTAGAGCTTCTGCTTCGCATCAAGCATTTGCTCTACGGTCAGAAATTCACGATTGAGGGCGCGCGCAAGGCTTTGCAGGAAAAAGCACTGCAGGAAAAAAGCAAAGCCGCGCGCCCCGTGGCTCAACCCGCACAACAACCAAGCCTCTTCGCTCCCAGCCCGTTGCCGGAAATCCGGCGGCAGGTGCAGGAGATTTTGCAGTTGCTCACGCAGACCGAAGCGGCTTAAGTAAGCTCTACAGCATCGCGGGATCGCTGTGCGTCGGTCCCACAATCAGGGAATAGATTCGATCCAGGTCTTCTTCCGAGTAATATTCGACCTCAATCGTGCCTTTTCCCTTCTTTTTTTCCATAATCCGGACACGAGTTCCGAGGATACGCTCCAGATCGCCGATTGCAGCCTTTACATTGGGATCGATGGTCTTCGTCTCCGGCTTTTTGGCGATAATTTCATCGCTCGGCTCCTTCGCCGGCTTAGTGAATTCTTCGATCTGCCGTACAGACCAACCTTCGCTGACACAGCGCTCTGCAATTTCCTGCTGCGCCTTCTCCGAGGGGATCTTCAGCAAAGCGCGGGCGTGACCGGGCTTCAGTTCATTGCTTGAAATCAATTTCTGTACCGCAGGCGGAAGTTGCAAAAGCCGGATGGCATTCGTGACGGTGGTTCGATCTTTACCTGTCTTCTGTCCGATCTCCTCATGGCTGAGCCCCAGCTCCGACGCCATGCGCTCGAACGCAATCGCAAGTTCGATCGGGTTCAGATCTTCGCGCTGGATATTCTCGACGATCGCCAGTTCGAGCACCTTCTGATCGTCGGCCTCGCGAACGATAATCGGGACATTCGTCAGCTTCGCCAGCGTGGCCGCGCGCCACCGCCGTTCGCCGGCGATGATCTGATATTCCTGCGGGGCAGTCCTCCGAACGATGATCGGCTGAATAATACCGTCGCGCTCCACCGACTGCGCGAGCTCCAGCATCGCCTGCTCATCGAAGTCACGGCGGGGCTGGTTCGGATTCGGCTTGACCTGCGCAATCGGAGTTTGCACTACATTGCCGTCAGCCACTGACACTACTTGCGGCGCCGGAGCTGCGGCAGCGCCACTTCTTCCAGGAAGCAGGGCGTGCAGTCCCTTCCCTAATGCTTTGTGATCAGGCGCCTTGCGCGTGTCGGGTTTGCTCATTTGTCAGGACCTCTTTAGCAAGCTGAATATAGGCTTCCGCTCCGCGCGAACCCGGATCGTACCCGAGAATCGACTTTCCGTGACTGGGCGCTTCCGCAAGGCGGACGTTTCTCGGAATCACCGTCTTGAAGACATCGTCGCCAAAAAACTCGCGGAGATCGGCCGCGACCTGGCGAGTCAGGTTCGTCCGGTCGTCGTACATGGTCAAAAGGATGCCTTCGGTCTTCAGCGGATGGGAGAACGACTCGCGGATTCGCTCGATCGTGTCCATGAGCTCAGAAACACCTTCGAGCGCGAAGAATTCGCATTGAATTGGGATCAGCACCGAATCAGCGGCCATCAGAGCGTTTAGGGTGAGGAGATCGAGTGCTGGGGGGCAATCGATCAGGATGAAATCGTATTTGTCCCGAATGGTCTGAAGACGCTGGCGAAGGATGGATTCCCGGGCGTCTTCGTTCACAAGTTGAAGGTTTACGCCGATCAGATTCTTGTCCGCAGGCAGGATTTCGAGGCCATCCATACTGGTCGGTCCGATCGCCTGCGCGATGTCTTTTCCATCCACCAACACATCGTAAATGGTAGTTAGACCGGGGGTTTTCTGGACTCCGAGGCCGCTCGTGCTGTTTCCTTGAGGATCGCCGTCGATCAAAAGGACTTTCACGTCACTGACGGCCAGGGCGGCTCCTAAGTTTATGGCAGTGGTGGTTTTACCGACACCGCCCTTCTGGTTGGTTATAGCGATTATGCGGCTCACGTGGCTAGAAGCTCACTCTAGCATGTATGTTTCACGTGAAACAACCAAGGGCTTGTTTGGCATGTATGTTTCACGTGAAACGTTCGCCAAGTGATAGAAAACTCGTGGGATTCCATGGAATCGGCACATCACGCCAGCGAAACTGCCCCGCGTGGGTTCGCTTCTTTGAACTGGGCTCGACAGTTCCCAGGAATGCCGCTTGATGACAAACTGGACCACCGGACACTTTCGAGAGGTTCACCGCACGGGAGATCAGCCAATCAAATTCCCCTTCCAGAGCCTCGAATCGCTGAGTCAGCACTCGGATATTGGGTACGTTGCGGCTTGCCTCCCGCAAAAAGACGCCCTTTCGAACATCAATCTCCACCAGCGAAATCTGGCAATCCGGCCGTGCTATGGCGGTCGGAATCCCCGGAAAGCCCCCTCCAGACCCTAAATCGCAGACGTTTAGCGCTTCAGAGGGCAAATGCGCCGCCAGAAACAGTGACTCTCCGAGGTGTTTAGACACCGCCTCGTCTCGGGATTTGATCGCGGTGAGGTTAATTGTGCGGTTCCAGCGCTCCAATAGTTCAAGATGGGCTTCCAGCGCCGAGATTTGTCCGGAATTCAGCTTTGGCAGGAACGCCTGATATTCGGCGAGGAAACTATTCAGCACGGGCAGCCAGGCTCATATAGACATCCAGCAACGCCACGGCTGCTGGTGTAACGCCGGGAATACGCGCCGCCTGCCCCAGCGTTGCGGGCCGGACACGCTCCAGCTTTTCGCCCACTTCCCGCGAAATACCCGGAATGCCGACGAATCCCATTTCCCGCGGGATTGCCCGGGTATCCGAGTTCTGCATCCGCTCGATCTGACGCCGCTGCTGATCGAGGTATCCGGCATATTTCACTTCGGTCTCTACAGTCATCAGGACCCCACGTTCCGGCACGCCCCCCAGTTTCTCTTCAATCCAGGGCAAAATCTCCTCAATCCGCCCCTCAGTCCGCCGCAAACGCGCTGCCTGAGGCGTATTCTCAAGAGCCGAAAGGAGTTGACTCGAATGGGTTCGTTTCTTCGAATGGAATTCCCGTCGTTCCGCCGTTGCAAGACCGATCTCCGACGCGACTGGCGTCAGCCTTTCATCGGCGTTGTCAATCCGAAGCCGCAGCCGATACTCCGCCCGCGAGGTGAACATCCGGTACGGTTCATCGGTGCCTTTGGTGATCAAATCGTCGATCATGATCCCGATATATCCCTCGGACCGCGGAATCACAACCGGAGGCCGCCCCAGAATCGCTTGCGCGGCGTTGATTCCGGCCATCAGTCCCTGTCCGGCAGCCTCTTCATACCCGGATGTCCCATTGATCTGTCCGGCAAGGAACAGCCCCGGCAGTTTCCGTACTTCCAGCCGGTGATCCAGCTCCCGGGCGTCGACTGCATCATATTCAATGGCATATCCCGGCCGGATCATCTCCGCATTCTCCAGCCCCGGTATCGATGCGATTACGCCCGCCTGCACGTCAATCGGCATGCTGGTGGACATTCCGTTGACGTAAATCTCATTGGTATCAACGCCTTCCGGCTCCAGAAAGATCTGGTGGGAGTCCTTATCCGGGAATTTGACGAACTTATCCTCGATTGACGGGCAATACCGCGGCCCAATTCCCTCGATCTGCCCGCTATAAAGCGGCGAGCGCCCAATGCTCTCCCGGATGATCTTCGCGGTTTCGGGAGTTGTCCGTCCAAGGAAGCAGCGAATCTGCGGCCGGTCGATACGCTCCGTCATGAAAGAGAACGGCGTAGGCACCGCGTCGCCCTCCTGGGGCTCGAACTTGCTCCAGTCGATGGACCGCGCGTCCAGCCGCGGGGGCGTCCCGGTCTTCAGCCGTGTCCACCCCATCCCGAGATTGCGGATCTGGTCTGCCAGCACGACCGATGGCGCTTCCCCATTCCGCCCGCATTCAAACCGGCGCTCCCCGATGTGCGCCAGCCCGTTCAGGAAAGTGCCGGTAGTTATGATCACGGCTTCGCAGTGAATCGTCCGGCCATCCATGAGCTGAACCCCGCGGACGCGCCCGTCCTCAATCCGAAGCGCGGCGACCTCCGCCTGCTTGATGGTCAGGTTCGGCTCCTGCTCGAGCACCTGCTTCATCCGGATCCGGTACTGCTTCTTGTCGCACTGCGCACGCGGCGACCAGACCGCCGGGCCCCGGCTGGTGTTCAGCAACCGGAACTGGATTCCGACCGCATCCGCGACTTCGCCCATCACGCCGCCCAGCGCGTCGATCTCCCGCACCAGATGACCTTTCGCGATTCCGCCGATCGCCGGGTTGCACGACATCTGCGCGATCAGGTCGGCGTTCATCGTGATCATCACGGCACGCAGCCCCATGCGGGCGCAGGCGCGCGCGGCCTCGCAGCCGGCATGACCGCCCCCCACAATGACAACGTCCGCCGATTGTTCCATTGCTACTATTGTATCCGGGCAAACAAACGTGAAAGTACTGGTCATTGGCGGCGGCGGACGCGAGCATGCTCTAGCGTGGAGACTGAAAAAGTCGCCTTCTGTCACGGAAGTTCACATCGCGCCGGGAAATCCGGGCACGGAACCGATAGCAACCTCCCACGTGACACCCGATTATGTCCAATTGGCTGAAAAACTCGGCGTCGATCTCACTGTCGTCGGCCCGGAAGCTCCTCTTGTCGCAGGTGTAGTCGATCAATTCCGCGCCCAGGGCCGCCCCATCGTCGGTCCGACTGCAGCGAACGCGGCGCTCGAAGGCAGCAAGGTCCACTCGAAGCGGTTCATGGAAAAGATAGGCGTCCCCACCGCCCGCTTCGCGACGGTCTCGAATGAAGCCGAAGCCAGCGATGCCCTTCGCAACTTCCGCCTTCCCGTTGTTCTGAAGACCGATGGCTTGGCCGCCGGCAAAGGCGTCATCATCGCGCAGACACACGAGGAAGCGAACGCCGCGCTCACCGCGCTGGCCTATCCGATGGTCATCGAAGAATTCCTCGAAGGCGAAGAGCTCAGCTTCATCGTTCTCTGCGACGGCAAGCGCGGCGTGCCGCTTGAGCCTTCGCAGGATCACAAGCGAATCTTCGATAACGACGAGGGTCCGAACACCGGAGGCATGGGCGCTTATTCCGACTCCATCATTCTGGATGCGCCGATGCGCGAGCGCATCATGGACACAATCATCAATCCCGTTATCCACGCTACACAGTTCACCGGCTTTCTCTATGCGGGCCTGATGATGACCCCCGATGGCCCGAGCGTTCTCGAATTCAATGTCCGGATGGGTGATCCCGAAACCCAACCTCTGATGGCGCGTCTCGAAAGCGATTGGGGCGAAGCCCTGATGGCGGCCGCGCGCGGTTCACTGACGCCGGATGCGCTGAAATGGTCGCCCGAGCCAGCGACATGCGTTGTGCTCGCCGCAGCCGGATATCCCGGCACGCCGCAAACCGGTCAGAAAATTTCCGGCCTTGAAGATGTGACCGATGCGGTCGTCTTCCACGCCGGCACAAAGCGCGTGGGCGATAACATTGTGACTTCCGGAGGCCGCGTACTCGGCGTGACCGCGCGCGGCGCCGATCTCAAAACCAGCATCGATCGCGCCTACGCCGCCGTGTCCCGCATTCATTTCGACGGCATGCAGTACCGCCGCGATATCGGCGCCAAAGGTTTGCGACGCTACAATAGTCCCGAGTGGGCACGTAGCTCAGCTGGATAGAGCGGTCGCCTCCTAAGCGGCAGGTCGGCAGTTCGACTCTGCCCGTGCCCACCAGCTTTCAGATTGCGAGACGTTCGAGCGGACCCAGGAGATCGTCCGGCACGTTCAGGTTTTTGTTGCAGCCGGTGCCCAGCGAAATCTTCGGCTTGTTACCGCCGTGGAAATCCGAACCGCCGGTGATGCCGAGGTGGAACTTCTCTGCCAGCGACTTGTAGAAAGCCACGTTCTCCGGACTGTGATCGCTGTGGTACACCTCGATCGCCTGAAGTCCCAGTCCCTTCAGCTCGCCGACGTATTTCTCGATTACGTCCCACTGGTTTTTCGCCACCCGCACTGGATGCGCAAGCGATGAGACGCCGCCCGCCTTACGAATACGATCGATCGCTTCAGTGATCGGAATGTCGTGACGCTGGACATGGCCCTTCGCGCCTTCGTCGAGATATTTATCGAACGCGTCCTGCACGTCTTTCGCGAAGCCCTTGTCGATCAACACGCGCGCGAAGTGCGGGCGCGCGGTGAGCGTCTTGCCGTATTTCTCCACTTCCTGCAGGGTGATCGGAACACCGAGCGAATTCAACCTTTCAATTAACCGCCGGTTGCGGTCGCGCCTGCTCTCCAGCAGAAATTCGAGCCACTCGCGAAAATCCGCCGCAGGCAGTTTCGCCGGAAAATAACCGAGCAGGTGAACCGAAAGGCCCTGATACTTTGTCGAAAGCTCAATTCCACAGATCAGCTTCAGACCCGCGGCCTGAGCAAACGGCAGGGCCTGATCGTAGCCGCCCATCGTATCGTGATCGGTGATGGCGAGCGCCGAAAGCCCGATGCGCTTCGCCTCCGCAACCAGCTCCTCCGCGGTAAATGTCCCATCCGATTGATCGGTGTGGCTATGCAGGTCGATCACGCTGTAACCCACCCTCTCCGTTCGAGTTCGCTCCACACCTTGCCAACGCTCTCTTCGAGCGTTTCGCGATCGGATCGCACCGTCACCTCCGGCGCGAGCGGCGCTTCGTAGGGATCCGAGATGCCCGTAAAATTCGCGACCTCCCCGGCGAGCGCCTTCTTATAGAGTCCCTTCACGTCGCGCTGCGCCAGCACTTCCACCGGACAATCCACGAACACTTCGAGAAAATTGCCGATCTTCGATCGCACTTCATCGCGCGTCGCGCGGTACGGCGAAATCGCAGCCACCACCACGATCACGCCATTGCGCGAAAGCAGATCGGCAACGAATCCGATCCGCCGGATGTTGGTATCGCGATCCTCCCGCGAAAAACCCAATCCCTGCGAGAGATTCGTGCGGACGATATCGCCG
>DASYCD010000388.1:0-4439 GCA_036500405.1 Bryobacteraceae bacterium | reverse complement strand
GCTCGGCCGCAAGCTCGAACGCGCCGACAAGACGTCGCGGATTCTGGACGTCAAGTACTTCATGCTGCTGCCGTCGCTCAGCGATGTCGGCACGCCGTACGACGATATTCACTGGTCGGCGGTCCTCAAATCCGTCAGCGGGCTTGAAATGTACCGGAGTAAATACGGGCGGTTGGATCCCCGGAACATCGTGGATTTCCTGTTGATGGACCGCAACTTCCCGCGCGCCATCCATTACTGCGTCACCCGCGCGGAGGCTTCGCTGCGGGCGATTACCGGTTCCGTTCCGGGAGTGTTCCGCTATGCGTCCGAAGTGCGGGTGGGCCGGCTGCGATCGGATCTCGACTTCACGCCTGTCCGCCAGATTTTCGGGTCAGGTCTGCATGGATATCTGGACGGGCTTCAGATCCGGATCAACGAAATTGATAATGCGCTCTATGGCGATTTCATCGACCGCCGTTCCGAGAGCGCACCGGCTGAATCCCAGTTCCAGACTCAGTCTCAGCGCTACGCGACAGGAAGCTGGTGATGGGCGGGCAAGATACGGCAGAGGGCAGGTTTAGCTGTGTTGAAAGGCGCTAAGGTGATACCCACGTCGATTGCCACAGGCATGCAAGGAATGGTGCGGCAGTACATTCCACGTGACGGCCATTGGGATGAAGCATTGTTGCCTTCGGGCTTTCCGCGGCGGCACTGGAGGAAGCTGTCAGTCACGCTGGGAAGAATGGGTTTCCGCCAACTCACGCGGCAGTGGTGGACCGCACAGCAGCTGATCCAGTCAAATGGCGTCACGTACAACGTCTATGGCGATCCGCAGGGCAAGGAGCGCCCGTGGCTCATGGACCCGATCCCGCTTCTGATCGATGAGGCGGAATGGGCAGGGATCGAGCGCGCAATCGTACAGCGCGCAACGCTGCTGAACACGATACTCGCCGATTTGTACGGCGATCAGAAGCTGCTTCACTCGGGCCGGATTCCCGCCGCGCTCGTATATGCAAATCCGAACTTCCTCCGGCCGTGCTTCGGAATAAAGCCTCCGGGAAACACCTTTATTCACAGCTACGCAGCAGACCTTGCGCGCTCGCCGGACGGGCAGTGGTGGGTAATCGCCGATCGTACTCAGGCGCCTTCGGGCGTTGGGTATGCGCTGGAGAATCGGGTGGTCAGCGCGCGCACGCTGCCCACGGCTTTCAATCTATGCCAGGTGCGGCCGCTGAATCGTTACTTCGATGTGCAGCGCGAAGCGTTTCTCGCCATGGCGTCCCGCAGGGACGCGAGTCCGCGCCGCAATTCGCGCGTGGTTCTGCTCACGCCCGGCCCGCACAATGAGACGTACTTCGAACATTCCTTCCTCGCGCGCCACTGGGGCTTTCCGCTGGTGGAAGGCGCGGACCTGATTGCGCGCGACAATCAGATTTTCCTGAAGACGCTGGCGGGCCTGGAGCCCGTCGATCTGATTGTGCGGCGTGTGGATGACAGCTTCTGCGATCCGCTCGAATTGCGCGGCGAATCACTGCTGGGTGTCCCCGGGCTGCTGCAGGCAGTACGCGCGGGAGGTGTGGCTATCGCGAACGCCCTGGGTAGCGGACTCATGGAAACGCCCGCGCAGATGGCGTTCCTGCCAGGACTGTGCAGAGACCTGCTCGGCGAAGAACTGCGGATACCGTCGGTAGCAACATGGTGGTGCGGTCAGGGAACGGCGCTGGGCTACGTGCTGGATCATCTGGAAGAACTGGTGATCAAGCCGGCGTTTCCGGGTTTCGGCAAAGAGGTGGAAATCCCTGCGCTGATGGATAAAGCCGCGCGCGAGGCTCTGACCCGGCGCATCGAGGCGAACCCGGGCCAGTTTGTGGCCCAGGAGCAGGTTGCGCTCTCCACTGCTCCGGTACGAACCGAATACGGCGTCGCTCCGCGGCACGTGGTCGTGCGGGTATTCGCGGCGTGGAACGGCGGATCGTACACGATGTTGCCGGGCGGACTGACCCGGATATCCACGGCGGATAAGTCGCTGGTCGTTTCGATGCAGCAGGGTGGCGGCAGCAAAGATACCTGGGCACTCGGCGCTGAACAGATCAGCGAAGAAGATGAAGCCCAGCGCAGCACGCCCGTGCTTGCCAGCGAATCCGCCGCCATACCGCGCGACGCGGGCGATCTTCCCAGTCGCGCGGCCGACAATCTGTTTTGGCTCGGCCGTTACACCGAGCGCGTGGAAGATAACGCCCGGCTTGTCCGAACGCTTCTACCGTGTCTTTCAGGCGAGGCGGATTTCGGCCGCTCGGCGGCGCTCGAAACCGTGACGCATTTGCTCTCGAACCTGGGTTATCTTGCCCAGGAATTCCCCTCGGCCTTGATCGCGCAGCAACGCTGGCAATTGCAGCGCCTTTTGACGGGGATGGTGTACAACCCATCACGCAGTACGGGGATCGGCTGGAATCTGAAACAGATTCGCCGAGTCGCGTGGCCTTTGAAGGAACGTCTCTCGCAGGATACATGGCGCGTGCTGCAGGAACTCGATCGTGAATTCGTGGGGTCGAGCGCGCCCGCGCAGAATTCGGATCAGACGTTCGTCGCTGAGATCCACCTGCTTGACCGCGCAATTGTGACGCTCTCGGCCTTCGCGGGCTTGTTGATGGAAAACACGACGCGCGGCTACGGGTGGCATTTTCTCGAGATCGGCCGCCGTCTGGAGCGCGCTCTCGATACCGCCAATCTCCTCAATGCGGCGCTCGCGCGGACCGCGGTGAAGGACGAAGACGATATGGTGGCCCGTCTTCAGATCCTGCTGCAGATCGCCGATAGCTCCATCACTTACCGGATGCGCTTCTTCACCGAAGTGCGCACGGAGTTTGTTCTCAACCTGCTGCTGGCCGATGAAACGAACCCGCGCTCCGTCGCGTTTCAGCTGGTACAGTTACTCGATCAAATTCAGCATCTGCCCCGCTGTCAGACGGATGAGGGAAATTCACCGGAGTATTGGCTGGTATCGAAAGCACTCGCCCTGGTGCGGCAGGCGTGGATGTCAGACCTTGCGAAACGCGACAGCGCAGGCAAGCTGAGCGCGCTCGGTGAACTGGCGCTCCATCTTCGGGGCAGTCTCTATGAGTTTTCGGACGCGCTGACGGGACGCTATCTCAGCCATCTATCGCAATCGAGGATCTGATGACGTACCACGTCATTCATACAACGACGTATCGCTACGAAGCGCCGGTTGCGCAAAGCATCAGTGAGGTGCGCCTGAGGCCGCGCCCTACCGAACGGCAGCGCGTAATCGAATCGCGTATCGAGGTCGAGCCGGCGTTCGCGAAGTGCGAGGGGCGGACCGATTACTTCGGCAATGAAGCCACCACCATCGCCGTATCCGGGATGCATGACTTGTTTGCAGTGACCGCCACCAGCGTCGTCGAAACCGGCCTGGTTCGGCCCGAAGAACTGCCGGTCACCCGCTGGGAGAGCGTGCGCGATCGACTGGCAACGCCTTACGATCCTGACAGTCTGGCCGCTTCGGAATTTCACTTCGAATCGCCTTACGTGCCGGCGATTCGCGCCGTGGCGGAGTTTGCACGCGCCACCTTCACGCCGGACAGACCCATTGGGGAGGCGGTGCGGGAGCTGAATCACCGTGTCAATCAGGAATTCCTGTACAAACCGGCGTCGACTTCGATTGAGATACCGTTGCAGGAAATCATGGACAAGCGGCACGGCGTTTGCCAGGACTTCGCCCACGTGATGATCGGCGCATTGCGCAGCGTGGGTCTCGCGGCGCGATACGTGAGCGGATATCTTCAAAGCGGAGCGGACGTGCTGGGCGCAGAAGCGTCGCACGCCTGGGTTGCAGTGTGGATACCGGGAGCCGGCTGGGTGGATTTCGATCCCACCAACAACGTAATGCCGAATGACGGACATGTCATTCTCGGCTGGGGTCGTGACTATGGCGACGTGACGCCGGTCAAAGGCTTAGCGCTTGGGGGCGGAGGCCAGACCGTCGGAGTGGAAGTGCACGTCGCCCCGGTCGAGGTGGCTGCGACGTGAGGCGGATCGAGCCGATGAGCGCAAACGACTGGCCTGCGTTCGGGCGATCTATGAGGAAGGTCTCGCGACCGGCATCGGCAGTTTTGAAGTGTCGTCACCGGAATGGGAGCAGTAGAATGCGGCGCGATTGCCGCACTCGCGGTTTGTGGCGCGTGATGAAGCCGGAGCGGTAATCGGCTGGGTATTCGTCGGTGGCGTCGAAGGCTTTGACGATGAAATCGATCACCGGGGCGGCTTTGACTGGCTGCAGGTAAGGCTGGATTGTGGGTGCGCCTTCGGAGTGGTACGCGGCGCCTTTGAATGTGGCGATGTACCAGTTGTTGCCGAAGGGATCTTTGACGTTGGCGGTGCGTTCGCCCCATTCCTGATCTTTCGGCGACTGGAGCGATTTTGCTTTCGCTGCGATGGCA
>DASYCD010000387.1:0-3269 GCA_036500405.1 Bryobacteraceae bacterium | reverse complement strand
TATGGGGGGATGGGGTCAAGGGGAATGATTGGATGGCGTCCCGCATCTTTTTTTGTAACCCTCGACTGGTTGGCCGGTTATGTGGACGAGGAGATTCTTCCATGACAATTCTAAAGGTAGTGGCGGGACTTGCGCTGGCGGTTGCGGCCTCCGGCCAGATGGTCAACAACCAGGAGAAGCAACTGAGCTGCGAAGGCCAGAGTTATAGCGACCGTGCCCGAACCTGCGAGATTCGTGAGCAAACCACAGCTTCAGTGGGGCTGCTGAATATCGACGCGGGAAAGAATGGCGGCGCGACTATTAAAGGCTGGACACGCGGCGATGTCCTGGTAAGAACCCGCGTGGAGGGTTGGGGCAAGACCGACGCCGAGGCGAAGGCGATCTCGAGCCAGGTGCTCATTGACACTTCCGGCGGACGTGTGCAGGCGCGGGGCCCGGAATCGGTTGACAATTCGGGATGGTCGATCAGCTATGAGATTTTTGTGCCGCAGGCGACCAGCCTGAACGTGACTACCGTCAACGGTGGCATCAACATCTCGGACGTTCGCGGAAACCTGCACTTCAACGCAACCAACGGCGGGATCAATCTCAAACGACTGGCCGGAGAAGTGGACGGCGCTACCGTGAACGGGGGAGTGAACATTGAGCTCGCCGGCGCCACCTGGCAAGGGAACCAGATCGATGTGAAGACGCGTAATGGCGGCGTGAACATCAACGTGCCCGCGAATTTCTCCGCGCATTTTAAGACCGAGACCGTGAACGGATCACTGCAGTCCGACTTCCCCCTGACGATGAGCGGTGACTTGAAGTCGCGCAATCACGATTTCACGATAGGCGGCGGGGGACCGATCATTCACGTCACGACCACAAACGGCGGCGTGAGGCTGAAGCGAACGTAGATTCAGCGGGGAGGTTCCTCTGCTGAAGCCTCGGCTCCGGGTGGTTCACGGAAGGGCTCCACGGAAATGCGCTCGTAAGAGACGTCCAGAACGGTCAGGATTTCTGTACCGCCTGGCGCCTGGAGAGTGACGCAGTCGCCCTCTTCCGACTTCATCAGAGCGCGTCCCAGAGGCGAGACCCAACTGATGTGGTTGCGGTTGAGATCGACCTCGTCGGCGCCCACGATGCTCACCACTCGCTCTGTTCCCGCAGCATTGGAATAGCGCACGGTGGCTCCGAAGAACGCCCGCGTTGCAGCCTGGCCCGATCGCGGGCGTTCGGGGTCTACAACCTCCGCGGCATCGATTCGCTTTGTGAGAAAACGAATCCGCCCATCGATCTGCCGCAGCCGGCGCTTGCCGTACTGGTAGTCGGCGTTTTCACTGCGATCGCCGTTGCTCGCCGCCCAGGAGACCACTTTTGTCACGGCCGGGCGTTCTCGGGTCAGCAGGAACTTATGCTCATCTTTGAGACGCTGCAGTCCGCCCGGCGTGATGTAGTTCTTCACTTGCGCGGTCGGCTCGTCCCTCTTCGGCTCTCTCGTAAACCCTTTTCGCATATCCCCAGTCCTTCAGCTACGCACGGATGCGAATTGTAAATCCTTCAGAAGCCCCGTGGTCCGCGTCGCGTTGATATCGGTAATGTTAATTGCCTGGGTTAATTGCCTCGCCCGGCGTTCATCGCTCCTCCGCTGAATCTCGCGGGCCTCTGGCCACTTCCGCCACACGACGCGGGCGGAAACTGGCATCCAACCAGAACCGGCCGGCGCGGGAACAATAACCAGGTACGGATCCGATTTTCTAATGGAACAATACAATGTACCTGAGATCGACCGCGGAAATAAACCTGACTACCGGCTCACGGCCTGTGATTGGCTTTCCGGCGGCCCGCACTACGCCGCCGCCATCGGACCAGGAGACAATGTCATCCGCAAAAAGAGTCTCGAGTCGAGCAAGATCGCCTTTCTGGGCGGCGGAGATAAACGTATCGAGCAGACGGCGCTGCTCAGCCGCGTCGACTCGCCGGCGGCGTCCGTCTGCGATGTGCGTTCGCGCGCGAGTTACCAACTGCCGGGCGTTGGCTTCGCTTACCTTCAGGACCTCACCGATCTCCTTATACGGATAATCGAAGGCTTCTCGAAGAATATAGGCGGCGCGCTCAGTGGGAACCAGTCTTTCGAGCAGCAGCAACACAGCCAGTTCCAGCGCCTCACCGCGTTCCGCCCCCAGTTCCGGATCGGCGCTGGTGTCCACCGGCCCAGGAAGCCAGATCCCAAAGTACGCTTCCCGCCGCGATCGCGCGGATTCGAGCACATTGACCGCTAATCGTGTCGTGATCGTTGCGAGGTAAGCGGGTTGGTTCTGGACCGCCCCGCGATCCGTGGACTGCCAGCGCAGCCACACGTCCTGTAGTAAATCCTCCGCTTCGGCCGTGCTTCCGAGCATCCGGTAAGCGATCCCGAACAGGCGAGGGCGCACATCGAAAAAAGTTCCCAGATCGTAGCGCCCGATCTCCTCCATTGCGTGAATTGTACTGCGCGCGGAGGTGGTTCCGGTTGACAGACGGGCGCAGGCGCACGGCAGGCAGCCAACGGAACGTGCGCCCGATTGCAGATCGTTTCAAAATCAGCGAGAAACCTTGTCACGAACCTGCAGGCTATTTTGTCTTACCGGTGAGAGGGGCAATTTGCAAAACGCCTCAATCGAAAGGGAAAGACAATTATGAAGATCGTCGTCATTGGCGGTACTGGACTCATTGGCTCAAGGCTTGTTAAAAAACTTACTGAACAAGGGCACGACGCCATAGCCGCATCGCCGAATACGGGTATCAACAGCATCACCGGCGAGGGACTCGCCGGAGCGCTGCAGGGAGCCTCGGTAGTAGTCGATGTAACGAACTCTCCTTCCTGGGAAGACGCGGCCGTGCTGGAGTTCTTTGAGACATCAACGCGTAACCTCCTTAAATACGAAGCGGAGGCGGGGGTCGCGCATCACGTAGCGTTGTCGGTCGTGGGAACGGAGCGTCTGCTCGAAAGCGGATTCTTCCGCGCAAAGCTCGCTCAGGAGAATCTGATCGAGGCTTCCTCGATGCCTTACACGATCGTCCGCGCGACGCAGTTCTTTGAGTTCGTCGCTAAGATCGCCGATTTCGGCGCCGTGGCCAACCAGGTACGCCTGCCGCCCGCGCTCTTCCAGCCGATGGCGGCCGATGATGTAGCCGCTGCGCTCGCCAGGATCGCAACGAGTTCACCGGCGAAGGGTATCACGGAAATCGGTGGACCGGAGAAATTCCGCCTGGATGAGCTCGCTCGACGGACCCTGAAGGCGCTT
>DASYCD010000386.1:0-7923 GCA_036500405.1 Bryobacteraceae bacterium | reverse complement strand
TCCCGTTGCTGAGGAAACGCCCGGCGCCCAGAACCCATCGCCGGGGCCGTCGTTTACCATCAACCGAATCGATTCCCCATCCTGAGTCGAGTCAAGTTCGACGATGTCCGGCATCGAGTCGCCATTGAAGTTGCCAGCAACTGCCGCGACCCCGGGAAGTAACACAGGAAATCGGAACGTCCCGTCACCGTTTCCCCCATAGACTGCGTTTTGCCCGACCAGATCCAGCGTTCCGTCCTGATTGAAATCAGCGGCGAGTGTCACATCCCCGCTTGCGGGACTGGCGGAAAGGTCCGTTCGAATCACCGCTCCAAACGTGCCATCTCCCTTCCCCGGCAGCAACTCGATCGCATCCCCCGCATAATTGCCGTGCAGCGAGAACGTGACCAGATCCACCTTGCCGTCACCATTAAAATCTCCCGCAAGCACAGCAGGATACTGCTGCGGTTTCTGTGCGTAATTCGCAAGGATCTCACTGCCAAACGTCCCATCCCCATTTCCGAGAGCAACGGTAATCTGGCTGGAGATCTGGCGTATCACAATGTCGGGGATGCCATCGCCATTCAGATCGGTGACGAGCACCGGGCTTTCCGTGGCCTGATTGCCCACTGTAGCCATGGCCCGAAACGTTCCGTCGCCATTGCTGAGCAGCGGCGTCATCCCACAAAGCAAATCGCTTTTCCCGTCACGATTAAAATCGGCGCCGGCCGTCGCGGTCCCGGTACACGTCGCAATCACAATCGCGTCTCCAAAGGCGCCATCGCCCTTACCGAATTCGATGCTCGATGAAGTACCTCCAAACAAAAGATCCGGCCGCCCGTCGCCGTTGAAATCGCCCATGCTCATCGAGGTTGCGTTTACGGGGTGCGCAAACGGCAAGATGGGGCGGAATGTCCCGTCGCCGTTGCCGAGGGCCACACCATTGTGGTCCGTTGAAAACATCGAATTGACTGCCACATCCGCCTTGCCGTCACCATTAAAGTCCGCCGTAACGATGCACCTGACGCAGCTTTGGGAGCTGCCAAAGTCAATCGTGCCACCACTGACGAAAGCGATCGGTTGAGCAAGGACCAGCGGGGCGAAAGCGCAGAAGAAGAGTAAAGTGCGGAACATAGGAGACCGCAATATCAGCACGCGCGGTACCGATTTCATACTGAAACACACGGATGAAACCCGAGACAACATTTCGAGCGCGCTGCCTTTCAGCGGATCCTCCGGCCCAAACGTCGCGATGGTGAGATGCCCTCCACAGCGACTGCTGAACCTTCGCTACATACGAGGCGCGATCCTCCGCCATCGTCACCCGCGCGGCATCATCGCAAAACTCCACTTCTCCACGATCTTCCCAATTTGACCGTGGACGGGTCCAGCGTCCGGCAGATCGTCAGCCGATGCTTTTCGCCTCGTGACGGCTGGTCTTTTTGACCGCTTCCTATCCGCGTAAAACCAGACCGGACAGACGATATAATTAAGACAAGTCATGGCGGCCACATCCGAAACCACGGCATTCGAACAGGGGATTCGACCACTGCTGGAGATTGTACTGCCCGATAAGAAAGACGCCATCATCGGGTTCCGCGCTCATCCGCAGCTGCAGGCCCGGATCGAAGAACTCGCTCGAAAATCGACAGAAGGCCAACTAACCAAAGACGAGCGGGCAGAGTACGCGGGTTTCGTTCGCGCGAACAAGTTCGTCGCCATTCTCAAACGCCAGGCTCTGCGTCTCGGCTAAGCCGGCGGACCGATGATAGCGGCGAGGACGAGAGCCCATGTCCGCGAGCGCGCCCAAAATACCTGCGAATACTGTCATCTTCATCAGGACGATTCCCCGCTGGCCGCACTTCACATCGAGCATATCGTTCCGAAGATTCACGGTGGGACCGACCATCCCGACAATCTCGCCCTCGCCTGCATCGATTGCAATCTGCACAAGGGAACGAACCTGACGGGAATTGATCCGCATACAAATGAGTTAACCCAGCTATTCCATCCGCGGCAATACAGTTGGGAGGAGCATTTCGAATGGCGCGGAATTTACCTGGCGGGAAAGACCGCCATTGGGAGAACCACAGTCCGCGTTCTCCACATCAATTCTGAAGATCAGATCGTTCTACGCTCTTCATGATCGCGTGTTACCGGCGCCACCACCCCGCTTCCATCCCCGCAGCGCATAATACCTTTCGATCGGCTCCGCGGTCCATCCATTCACGCCATTCTTCGGCAGCCAGTAACCATGCACATATAGAAGCGGGATCATCATCACACCCAGCATCACCATCACACCCTTCGTCCCGAAATACCAGGAAACCACCGCCGTCACAGCAAGCGCAACCACCGTCTTCGCCACCCGCTTCCACACCGGCAAAAACGGATCGAATCGGCGAAACCTCCAGTTACCGAACGCGAGAATCGCCGCCACAATCGCGAGGTCCCACAGCATTTTTGTGATTCTAACAACGCTTCGCCGGAATGTTGCTCTCCATTCTCTGCGGGGCGTGGTATCGTCTTCTCTGTCGAATCCGTCTAATCACCGTAACGCAATTTACAAAGGAGCTCCAACCCCCATGGCCAGCGTAATGAGTTCTCCGACCAAGCTTCGTGTTCCCATCTCCGCAACAAAAATCCTGATCAACAACAAATGGACCGACGCCATCTCCGGCCGCACCTTCGCCACCATCGATCCTTCCACGGGCGAAGAAATCTGTCAGGTCGCCGAAGCCGACGCCGCTGACGTCGATCTCGCCGTCAAAGCCGCCCGCAACGCGTTCGAGCGCGGCGCCTGGCGTAAAATCTCCGCCGCCGAGCGCGGCCGCTTCCTCCACAAACTCGCCGACCTCATGGAAAAACATGCCGACGAACTCGCCGAACTCGAGTCGCTCGATAACGGCAAACCCGTCAAAGTCGCAAAGGCCGTCGACGTCGCGGCTTCCATCGATTGCTACCGCTACTTCGCCGGGTGGGCCGACAAGATTCACGGCAAAACCATCCCGATCGGCAACGATTACTTCTGTTACACGCGCCACGAAGCCGTTGGCGTTGTCGCCCAGATCATTCCCTGGAACTTCCCGCTGCTGATGCAGGCGTGGAAACTCGCGCCCGCGCTCGCCACCGGCAACACCGTCATTATGAAACCGGCCGAGCAGACGCCGCTCACCGCCCTCCGCGTCGGCGAACTCGTCGTCGAAGCCGGATTCCCGGAAGGCGTAGTCAATATTCTGCCAGGCTTTGGTCCAACCGCCGGCGGCGCCCTCGCCAACCATATGGACGTCGACAAAGTCGCCTTCACCGGTTCCACCGAAGTCGGCCACCTCATCATGGAAGCGGCCGCTAAATCGAACCTGAAGCGCGTCACACTCGAACTCGGCGGCAAGAGCCCGAACATCGTGTTTGCCGATACAGATATTAACGATGCCGTCGAAGGAGCCCACTTCGGCCTCTTCTTCAACCATGGCCAGTGCTGCTGCGCCGGCTCCCGGGTCTTCGTCGAACAGAAGATCTACGATCAGTTCGTGGAAAAGAGCGCCACCCGCGCCAACCAGCGCCGGGTCGGCGACCCCTTCGACCCGGCGACCGACCAGGGTCCCCAGGTCGACCAGACTCAGTTCGAGCGCGTTATGGGCTATATCGATTCTGGCCGGAGCGAAGGCGCCAGGCTGGTCTGCGGCGGCGGACGCGTGGGTGACCGCGGCTACTTCATCGAGCCGACAGTTTTTGCCGATGTGCAGGACGAAATGACCATCGCCCGGGAAGAAATTTTTGGACCGGTGATGAGCATTATTCCCTTTAAAGGAATCGAAGAGGTCATCGATCGTGCGAATCGTACCACTTACGGACTCGCTGCCGCCGTCTGGACAAAGGATGTGCAGAAAGCACACGCCATCGCCCACAGCGTTCGTGCGGGCACGGTCTGGGTAAACTGCTATAACGTTTTAGACAATCGCGCGCCCTTCGGCGGGTTCAAACAGTCCGGAATTGGCCGCGAACTCGGTGAATATGGACTTCAGCAATACACCGAGGTAAAAACGGTAACCATGAAACTGTAGCGCAACGGGCGGCCCCACCACGCGCAAAAATCGCAGTAGTAACGCGCAGAAAACAACGGCCGTCCCTCATTGGGGGCGGCTGTTCCTTTTTTACCCGAACGTGGTACTTCAGGTGCTTACACATCCGCGGGCAACGTGGTGATAGAGCTCGCATCTGATTCGAATTAAAGGGGGAGTAGAACGTGGAAGCCATCGGTGTGTCGTGCTGTTCCACCAATCGGCAGATCAGGGACCAACTCAAAGGGATCGTGAAGAATCACGCACGATTACAACTCCCTTTGGAAGAAATATGTGACACAACGGACCTTTACCGGGCCGGGATGTCATCGCAGGCGAGCGTGGTCCTGATGATTGCCGTGGAAGGCGAGTTTGGCCTCGAATTCCCGGATTCCCTGCTGAGCCGCGATGTCTTCAGCAGTATTGAAAACATTGCCGCCGCCGTTGAAACCGTGATGCAGGCGCAAAAATGACAGCGCGCCTTCGGGCAGTGGATGCGGACCCGCTTTTGACTCCCGCGTTTGAAGAAGCTCTTTCGCTCGCGGAGAAAAACGCCGACGATACCGATAGAAACGCTCGCTTTCCCGAGGAAGCAATTACCGCCCTGCGCGCGGCCGGCGCTTTCGGCTGGATGGTTGCCGAAGAATTCGGTGGTCAGGGCATGCCGATCGAAGATATCGCTCGGGCGGTCTTTGAGCTATCGCGGCGCTGCTCCGCCACCGGCATGATTTTCGCAATGCACCAGATTCAGGTCGCCTGCATCTCGCGGCATGCCGGGGAATCCCCGTGGTTTGCGGATTACCTTCGCCTTCTCGTCGCCGAACAGCGCCTGATTGCCTCCGCTACATCCGAAGCCGGCACTGGCGGCGACATCCGCCACAGCATTGCGGCGCTGCGTCCCGAATCCGATGCGCCGGATGCCCTGCTGCGGTTTGAAAAGAACGCCACCACGATTTCCTATGGCGCTTATGGCGACGACCTCCTGACCACCGTACGCCGCGGACCTGAGGCGGACAATGGCGATCAGGTTGCAGTTCTCACAAATTTATCCGCAATGATGGTGAAGCCTACCGGTCAATGGGACACACTCGGAATGCGCGGTACCTGCAGTCCGGGCTTTGAAATTCAGGCGGTTTGCTCGCAGGATCAGGTTCTTCCTGACCCGTTCTCGAAAATTGCCGCCGAAACAATGGTGCCTTTTTCGCACATTCTGTGGGCGCACGTTTGGCTCGGGCTGTCAACAGATGCATTCGAGCGCGCCCGCAATTTCGTCCGCCGCCAGGCGCGTCAGACTCCCGGCGTCACGCCGCCTTCCGCGCTCCGGCTCTCCGAACTCGCCGCCCACATGGCCGCCTTCCGCGCCACCGTGGAAGACGCCACTGCTGAATACACCGAAGCCGTCGCTCGTAACGACCGCGCCGTCTGCTCCACCATCGGTTTCGCCGTGCGAATGAATAATCTCAAGATCGCCGCGTCGGAAGCCGCCGTGGAAGCCTGCCAGGGAGCGTTGCGCGTATGCGGCATCCTCGGTTATCGCAATGGCGGACCGTTCTCCGTCGGCCGCGCGCTGCGCGATGCCTATTCTGCTGCTCTGATGATTGCCAACGATCGCCTCCACGCGAACAACGCATCGCTCCTGCTTATTCACCGGGAGTCCATCTAGATGACGACGATTTCCGCCGCGAAGGCGACTACAGAGGCCCAGTACATCGAAGACCTCATCGCCTACGGCCATTTCATTCCAAGCGGCGAACCCGGCATCTATGGACGCGGCGTGATCTTCGAACAGGTGCGCACCGGCTTCAGCGCGCTTGTTTCGCGCATAGCTGCGCCGGATCGCGCCGAAGCCCCGCGGTTCCCTCCGGTAATCCCGCGCCGTACGCTCGAAAAAGCCGGCTATCTTGGATCTTTCCCACAGCTCTGCGGAGTCGTCTACAGTTTCGCCGGCAAAGACGCCGCAGCCATTGACGTTGCTGAACGCGCATCCGCCGGCGAAGACTGGACGCCGCACCTGTCGCCCACCGCCGTCACCATGGTGCCGGCCGCCTGCTATCCCAGCTACCCGGCAATGGCCCAACGCGGTCCGCTGCCCGAAGCCGGCGTCACTCTCGATCTCGGCGACTGTTACGTGTTCCGCAATGAGCCTTCCGGAGATCCCGCGCGCCTCCAGATGTTCCACCAGCGCGAACTGGTCCGCATCGGCCAGCCCGAACAAGTCCAGGCCTGGCGCGAAACCTGGATCGCCCGCGCGCGCCGCATCTTCGAGCTCTGCCAGCTCGATGCCGCGATCGCACCCGCCTCCGATCCTTTCTTCGGCCGTAAAGGCAAACTCCTCGCGAACAACCAGCGCGAACTCGGACTCAAGTACGAAGCCGTGGTCCCCATCGCAACTCCTGGCGGAACCGCCGTTTCGTCCTTCAACCTGCATCACGAGCATTTTGGCGCGGCCTTTGGGATCCAGCTTCACGACGGCAGCGTCGCTCACAGTTCCTGCGTCGGTTTCGGTCTGGAGCGCATCGCGCTGGCCCTGTTCCGCGCTCACGGCCTCGATCTGCGCGATTGGCCTCGCGAAGTTCACCGGCAAATTTGTCCTGCTCCCTCGGATGCCTGACGGCAAGCTAATGATTAGTCTCTTTGGTTTGGATCCGCTCACTTACAAGCCATCTGTACTACACCATCCGGACCGGACTTTTCCGCAAACCAACTGTTACGTCGATCTCTGGATCGAACTGCTTCACGCTCAGCGAATTGCACCCGAAAGCGTGATGGCGTTCTGCTGCTCCGTCAATTTCGAGGGCGACCAGTGGACGTTTTTTAAGCCCCCTCCCGAAGAGTTGCTGCGCCTCCACGGTATCGATGTTCACGAGATGCAGCTCTACCGCCCCACGGCAGATCACGTGCTGGAGCAAATGAGATCGGGGCGAACCATGACGCTGGAGGTAGATTCCTTCTATCTGCCGGATACGGCAACCAGTTCGTATCGGCGCCAGCACGTCAAAAGCTCCATTGCCGTTGAAAGCATGGATCCTGCGCAGCGGCGGATGCGCTATTTCCACGGGGCTGGTTACTACGAGCTGAGTGGCGACGATTACAGTGGCGTCTTCCGTCTGGACCGCCACTTTTCCGAAGACGTCCTTCCACCCTACGCCGAACTGATCGATTTCCGTGCTGCCCCACGCCTGGAAGGCGAGGAACTGCGGCGAGAAGCGCTCGAATCTCTCCGCCGTCAGTTGGCCTATAAGCCGAAGAGAAATCCGTGGACGGCGTTCGGGGCTCGTTTGGAAGAAGACCTTCCCAAACTTCTGAAAGGTTCTGACGAGAATTACCACGCCTACGCCTTCGCTACGGTGCGCCAGTGCGGGGCTGCGTTTGAAACCGCCCGGAGCTTCGTCGAATGGTGTGATCCCGGGCCTGAAGGCCACGCCGGAGAAGCCGCGGCAGCCCTTGGCAGACAGGTGAACGGAGCGAAGACGCTGCTGTTCAAGCTGGCGCGCCGGCGCGCTTTTAATCCCGCGCCTGCGATCGCCGAACTCGCGGCCGACTGGGATACTTCCATGGACGCGCTCGACCGCATGGCGCTCGGCGTCCCCCAACATTCCGTATGATCGCTTCCTGCGAGATTCAGGCCGGACGGGAGTCCATTCCGCTGCTTGCGGATTGGGAAGTCGCGTCCGCGGAAACCTCGCACAATCCGGAAAGCCTTGGCGATCTGCGCTTCGTCCCTGCGTCCGTACCCGGAACTTCCGGCGCCGACAGTTCCGAATACTGGTTTCGCTGCCGCTTCGATTGCGGCGCGACTGCAACGGAAGAACGACTCTATCTCGATTTCGGTGGTCTCGCCACTTTGAGTGAAGTCTGGCTCAACGGCAGATCAGTCCTGCAG
>DASYCD010000385.1:0-8529 GCA_036500405.1 Bryobacteraceae bacterium | reverse complement strand
CTCGCGGTGGGCGGCGCTTATCTCCAGACGATCGCCGCGAAGGCGCGGCTCGCGTCCGCGAAAGTGCAACTCGAAACCGCGACCGCGCAGTTAAAGCAGACCACGGACAGTTTCAATTCTGGCGTCGCCACCCAGATCGAGGTCAATCGCAGCAAGGTACAGGAGTCCGTGCAGCATCAGCGCGTCTCCACGCTTGAAAACGACCTGGCGCGCCAGAAGATTACTCTCGCGCGCCTGACCGGCCTGCCACCCAACGACAAGTACGACATCACGGACGATGTTCCTTACTCCGCGCCGCCTGCGCTGACCGTCGACGAAGCGGTGAAGCAATCGCTCGAAACACGCGCGGATCTGAAAGCCGCCGAGACGCAGGTCAAAGCCGCCGAACTCGCGAAGGCCGCGGCGCGCGCCGAGCGTCTTCCTACGATCTCGGTACTCGGCGACTACGGCGCGATCGGACCGCGCTACAGCCAGACGGATACGACATTTACTTTCGGCGCTAACCTCAAAATCCCCATCTGGCAGGGCGGACGCGCCGCCGCCGACCTCCAACAGGCCGATGCCGTTCTCGATCAGCGCCGCGCCGAACTCGAAGACCTGAAGGGACAAATCGAAAGCGAAATCCGCAATTCCTGGCTCGATCTCGACGCCGCAGCGAGTCAGGTGGAACTCGCGAAGGCGAATCAGCAACTCGCGCAGGATACGCTGCGGCTCACGCGCGAGAAGGCCGATCTCGGCGTCGCGACAACGCTCGAAGTAACCCAGGCGGAATCTGACGTCGCGTCGTCAGAGCTCGACTACATCACGAGCCTGTTCGCCCACAATCTCGCGAAGCTCAGCATCGCCCGCGAAATGGGCAACGCCGATAAGCGCCTCGACGATTATCTTCATCCTGTAACGCAGTAACGGATGCGCGCGACAAGATCGTCGCGCCGGTCGATGCCGACCCCAATCTCCAGCCACCACACCTGCACCGGGCTGGTTGCTATCTCGTAATCCCCGAGGTTCACCGAGTCTTTTGCTGTCGTCAGCAGGTACTCGACGCCAATCTCGTGAGCGTGACGAGCCAGCCGCCGCAACTCATTCGGCGAATAGCGATGATGATCGCCGAAGGAATGCTTCTCGATCGGCGTCACGCCAACGTCCTCCAGCGAACGCCAGAACGATTCCGGATTTCCGAGTCCGCAAAACGCGATACATTTCGAAGCCGCCATCGCGCGAACGTCGCGCGTTTCACCGTGCCCGTTGCACCACTGGCGGTTTTCGAGCCAGGCCAGGTAAACAGGAGCACTGACATTCCAGGTTCGCAGGGTGGAGAGGATGGCTGGAAGATTCGCGACGGCGCGCGAGCGCGTAATCACGAACGCGTGAGCGCGAGCCAGCGCCGAAGGCGGCTCGCGCAGGCGGCCCAGGGGCAGCGGATGACCGCCGCCAAAGGGCCGCAGTGCATCAACCACTACCAGATCAAAATCCCGATGCAGTTGTACATGCTGGAGACCGTCATCCAGCAGAAACACACTCGCCTCGGCATTTTCCAGTAGTCTCGCCCCTGCCTCTGCACGTTCGGCGCCGATGCCAATCGGCACGTGGCCTAATCGAAGATAGAGCTGCGCCTCATCGCCGGTGCGCTCGATAGGCGCGCGTTCATCGCCTCTCGGCAGCAGCACGATGTCAGTAGTGTTTCGTCCATGACCTCGCGTGAGGACCGCGGGCTTCAGGTCCGCGAGATCGCGCAGAAGCTCGAGCGTAACCGGTGTTTTTCCTGTTCCTCCCGCTGTTATGTTGCCGACGCTGACAACCGCAATGGGGAGTCGCTTCATCCGCGCGCGTTTCGATCGCAGATCATTCGCGCTGCCGAATCGCCAGAGCTGCGAGAAACCCCAGAGCAAAAACCACCCGGGCTGCGCGATGCGCTCGGTGGGATACCTGGTTTCGTAGAGCGCCATCACGGCATCGGCGGTACGCTCGGCTGCTCCGCATTTCATCGCGGCGGCGGCGTGGGCGAGGCGTCCGAGGTTCACATCGGCGGCAGCGCGCGCCACAGCCGAGGGTAGTTCAGTTCCATCTGCAATCCGTAAAATCGCGCGCTGCGTTTCGAAATGCTGCTCAATTTCCCGGAAGTTTTCAAGATGCGGACCCGCGATTACCGGCTTGCCCGCCATGGCCGGTTCCAGGATATTGTGGCCGCCCATGTCGGAGATCGTGCCGCCCATAAAGACCGCATTGGCGTATTCGAATGTGCCGCCGAGTTCCCCGATGGAATCGAGCAAGAGCACATCGGCGGTCTCATCGCCTGCCGACCATTGCGACCGGCGCGCCCATCGCAGACCGGAAGCCTCCAGCTTTTTTGCAACAGCGTCAAAACGAACTGGTTTCCGCGGCGCGATGATCAGACGCCAGCCGGGCAGACTTCGCTGGGCGGCGATCACATCGTCTTCTTCTTCGATCCGGCCGTCGGTCGAAGTGCTGGCCGCGATCCAGAGTGGTCTGCCCTGCCCTGCCGCGATAAACGCGCGGACCGGCGAATCCGACGGAAGCGACGCAAGTTGGAAGTCGTACTTGAGATTGCCCGCGGTTTCGAGAATCTCCCGCGGCGCTCCCGCCACCGCGAACCGCTCTTTCATCTCGTCCGATTGCGCGAGGATTCGATCGCAGAGTGAAAGCACCGGCCCGAAAAACGGCGCATACTTCCGGTAGCGCGGGAACGCGCGGTCTGAGATACGCCCGTTAACCATCACCAGACCGCAGCCGATCCGCTTCGCTTCGCGGAACAGATTCGGCCAGATCTCAGTTTCGAGAACCACAACCACTGACGGCCGGATCCGCCGCAGGACCCGCCGCACCATCCAGACATAATCGATCGGCGCGTAGAACACCCCGTCTGCCAGCTCACCGAGCCGATGCCCGGCGGTTTCACGGCCCGCCAGCGTCGAAGTACTGACAAAGATAGGGGTTCGGGGCGATCGCCGGCGCAGTTCAGCAATAAGCGGAACGGCCGCGAGCACCTCGCCGACCGAAACGGCATGCAACCAGATCGCCTCGGGAGCAGTCTTCTGCCATAATGCGGGAAGTCCGCCCAGCCGCTCACGCAGGGTGGCGAAATAACGCCGGTCACCCGCCGCTCGCACCAGAAAATAAAGCAGCACAGCGGGCGAGGCGAGTGTCTGTACGACGCGGTAAAGGAGGAAAATCGCTTTGCGTTTCAATGGACGGAGATGGTTGCGCCTGGTTTCGAGTATAGCTATCGCAGCGGGTCTGTGTTTGGCCGCCGATAGCCCCGCCTTCCAGCCCAAACCAGCGGAGCAGTACGCGGCGAAACAGACCAGCTCAGGCGTCACGATCGGGGCCGAAGTTTACACGACGGACGAGCAGGCGAAAGCGCCATTCGGGAAGCTCAATCCCTGGCAGTACAACATCCTTCCGGTCCTGGTGGTCATCCACAACACCAGTCCCAACGCGATCCGGGTGGGCGACGCGCGCTTCCAGTACGAACTGCCGGACGGCACGAAGATCCAGGCCACGCCTGCGGGCGACGTGAAGTATTCGCGAGGGCCGAGCCGGCCAGGGGCGAGGGTCGGCCCTCTCGGCGGAGTCAGGGTCGGCGGTAAAAAGAATCCTCTGGCAGGGCCGGAAATTGAAGTGAGAGCGTTTTCCGCGAAGGTGATTCCGGCGGGCGATACGGCGAGCGGCTTCGTTTATTTCGAAACCGACGTGGCGAGCGCCGGCGCGCAGCTTTATATCACCGGACTCGGCGACGCCGTGACCGGCAAAGAGCTGTTCTTTTTCGAGTTTCCGCTCACGAGCAGGTAATTCGGGGCAAGTAATCAGGAACCGAAAATTCCGCGGGCGAGCAGGGCGAGAAGGGCAAGAACCACCAGCAGCACCGCCGCGAAGATCAGGTTCATTTTCCAGGGGCGCTGCGGTTTCTGTTTTTTTGGCGCTCGCGGGGGCGGGGCTTCGCTCTCCGGTCCCGGACTTCCGAACAGCGTTCCAATAGTCGGCATGGCGACCGGAACGACCTGTGGTTTTTCCTCGATGGGGACGGGCACGGGAGGTGGCGGAGGAGGCGGCGGCACAACAGGAGCCGGGGCGACCTCGGGCTTCGGCGCCGCCGGTTTCTCAAAACCCGCAAGTTCCTGCCAGGCCAGATCGAACCATTCGCCAGGAGTGAATTGGCGCCCCTGACGAAATCCGAACGCGGCCTTCGTGGGATGCCCCTTCGCGGGATGGATGAGAAGCAACGCCTGCCAGGGCTCAGGACAAAAGAAATCGAAGAGCCGGTGATCGTGTTCGGTGAGACCCAGATTCGTCTGGGTCTTGGAGCAATACCACCCGACGATTTGAGCAGGGCCATCCTCTTCGGATTCCGGCGCCGGGACGAACGCCTTCATTTCGGCGGCCGTGAGAATGAATGACGGTCCAAGAGCATGCGAGCACGGGATTTCGACCGAGCGCAGAACCTCAATCTTCCCCTGCTCACGGCGGCCGAGCAGGAGACCGCCGACGCCCAGACCGATGCGCGGCATGGAAAGTAAACCGTCCATCGCCAGAATTTCGAGCGAGGTCAGGACGCCTGGCGTACAGGAAATCGAGTGGGCCAGGGTCCGGTCAGGCCATTGCACCGAGGAGCTCATATCAAGGGAAAAAGTCCAGACTATAATGAAACCGTGTCAAAGGCAAAAAATGTCGAGGAAAGGCTGGAGCGGATCGAGCAGCAACTCCGGCTGTTTCAGCGCGTCAGCCGATTCATGGTACGGGAGATGAGCCTTCATGAGGTTCTTCAGGGCATCGTATCACTCGTGGTGGAGTTCACCCAGTGCGATTCCTGTCTCGTGTATCTGAGCGATGGCGATGAGCTGGTCCTTTGCGCCTCCAACACGCACCACGAAGCGGAGATCGGCAAGGTCCGGCTGAAGCTGAATGAAGGTATCACCGGGTGGGTGGCGCGCGAGCGGCGGCTGGTGGCGATTTCGCGGGAGGCTTACAAAGACCCGCGATTCAAGACCTTCGGCGAACTGCCGGAAGACACGTACGAAGCGTTTCTCTCGGCGCCGGTGATTGCGCGGAACCGGGTGGTGGGCGTGATCAACGTGCAGCACCGGGTATCGCACCAGCATTCGGGCGGCGAGATGGAAGTGCTGACCACGCTGGGCGAGCAGGTGGGCTGCGCGCTGGCGCTGGCGCGGCTTTCGCCCGAAACGATCGAATCGATTCGCCATGCGGAGCTTGTGCTTTCGGGTGCGCCCGTGCGGCCGCCGAGTCCGGTTCGCGCAGGAGTATAAATGAAAAGTCTTTTCCAACTCGGCGTGCTCGCGGCCGCCGCTATGGCGTATTTTGCGCCTTTTGCTTCGGCGGCCGCCGCCGATGAACACTGGGTCATCCAATATCAGTATCGGGACGTGGACAGCACCCTCACCCTGAACGACGTTTCGTTTCCCGACGAGATCCACGGCATCGCGTGCGGCTACACGACGGACCGGAAGGGGAAGGACACCCCATTGGTTATGGTGACCAACGACGCGGGGAACACGTGGTCTGACGTGAAGGTCAAAGATCCGTGTCTCTCCCTGTTTTTCCTGCCGGACACGACAGGCTGGATGGTCACGGATAAGGACATCTGGTACACGGAGGAAGGCGGGCGGAACTGGACGAAGATGAAAAACTCGCCCGACAATGTGCTGCGGATCTGGTTCTTCGATCATCAGCACGGGTTTGCCACGGGGCGGGAGAAGCATGTCTTCGAAACAAAGGATGGCGGCGGGACCTGGGCTCCGCTGCCAGTGGCCGGGACGGCTCCGGGCGATCCGACCTACACGACATACGGCGATATTCAGTTCAGCCGGCTAAACGGAATCATCTCGGGCTGGGATGTGCCGCCGACCAAGGGCGGGCCGGCGTGGATGGATCCGACGAAGGCGAAGGCCGCTCGGCAGGTGCCGCATATGTCGATTCTGCTGCAGACGAAGGATGGCGGAGTGACCTGGAAGGAGAACGATTCCTCGATCTTCGGCCAGATCACGCGGGTTGCGATGAACCCGCTCGAGATGGCGCTGGGGCTGGTGGAATTCAAGGACGAGTTCGAGTATCCGAGCGAGGTTTACCGGATCGATCTTTCCACGGGAAAGAGCGAACTGGCGTATCGCGACAAGGCGCACGCAATTACCGATGTCCGGCTGTTCCCGGATTCGACGCGGTCGCTGCTGGCCGGGTTTGAAACGAGCGGGCCGATTTACCGAAGTCCGATTCCGGGCAAGCTGAAGGTGCTGACGAGCAGTGATAACGCGCACTGGACGGAGATGCCGGTAGACTATCGCGCGGTGGCTCACAGCGCCGTGATCACAGGGCCCGATGACAAGCATGTCTGGATCGGGACCGATACCGGCATGATTTTGAAACTTGTTGCAGAATAGTCCGATTTAGACTACGATGTAGTTTAAATGGCGGACGTTCCCACCCTTGGAGAGTTTGAGCACCTCGTTTTGCTGGCGATATTGCGGCTGGGCGATGAGGCGTACGGGCTCACGATTCGCAATGAAATCCAGGAGCGCACCGGACGGGAACCCGCGCCTGGCGCGCTCTACACGACTCTCGACCGGCTGGAAGACAAGGGGCTGCTGACGTCGACGATGGGCGACCCGACGCCGCAGCGCGGCGGGCGGGCGAAGCGGTATGTGAAGGTCAGCGCGACGGGGATGAAGGCGCTGAACGAAGCGCGGCGGGTTTATCTGCGGATGTGGGACGGGCTGGCGTTTCCGGAGGCGGCGCGTGGATAGAAGCCAGGCTGCAGAGTTCCTGCTTTCGTGTGTGCTGCCGGTGGAGCAGGCCGCGGCGGTTACGGGCGACTTTGTCGAGGAGTTCGAGGGTCGCGGCGAGTTCTGGTTCTGGAGTTCTGTTCTCCGAACCGTGGCAGCCCGCGTTGCCAGCGATTTTGTACGGCGGCCGTTCCTGATGCTCGGGATCGGAATTACAGGGTGCCTGCTCATCATCGTCCCTGCGTTCGCGTTTGTGTTCACCCTGTCATCGCTCTCCTTTGGACACCCATGGCTGGCCAATTGGATCTTCCTGCCTGTCATCCTCGGCTGGTACGTTCGATGCGGGATGTGGCTCGGGCGGTGTCGGCCGAAGTCAGGGCTTGCATCGTGCTCCGCGGTGATCCTGTTCGGATGGATGTGGACGGCGATTGTCCATACGACGCCACCTCGCCCCACGGCTTATTTGGTGATGGGGGGTGTGCATGACGTTCTGATAATTTGCGGTATGTTGTGGGCGCGATATCGGGACGTGCAGCAGACGTGGGGAGTGGCGCGTGCGTAGCGGCCGCATTGCGGAGTTCCTGCTTTCGTGCGCGCTGCCTCCGGACCGGGCGGCGGCGGTTACCGGCGATTTTCTGGAGGAGGCTGCGGAGCGCGGGTACATCTGGTTCTGGAGTTCTGTGTTCCGCACCGTTGTTACGCGAATCATCGCCGATTTTGCGGAACATACGCGCGCGGTCGCGCGTGTGGGATTGATCGGTAGTCTGCGTATCAACCTGGTTGATATGGCCGTGTCAGCAGGCGTGGCGTTATTTGCGGCGTTGCTGCGGTTGGGCAACATACATCCGGCGGGCGTCTTCGAAGGATTACTCGGATTGTGGATGGCGTGGTGGTACGTCCGATGCGGATTCTGGATTGCGGAACGGGCTCCTGACGCTGCGATTGCATCCTGCATCAGCACCGCTCTGATCGGCTGGGTTGGACTCCTTGCCTGGACTTTTAGTGCCCACACACATCCGCGTCTCGATGTAGCGCCATATGTATTCCGCGATGCGCTTACGATTTGTGGCGCATTGTGGGCGCGGTATCGGTACCTCCGGCGAATGCGGGGAGTGGCGCATGGATCGTAGCCGCGTTGCGGAATTTTTGCTTTCGTGTGTGCTGCCGGTGGAACGGGCGGCGGCGGTCACGGGCGACTTTCTGGAAGAGGCGGAGACACGGGGCCGCGTTTGGTTCTGGAGTTCCGTCGCTCGTACGGTGGCTTCGCGGGTGGAGAACGATTTCAGAGAGCGGCCATTCGCGATGATGGGCATCGGCATTGCCGGATTCCTGCGGAACATCGCATTTATAATCCCGCCGCTGGCCGGGTTATTTATATTGGCGCACTTCCGGGGACACTACATGGGAGAACCGGTGATGGTGAATGTTGCTCCGGCCGGTGGTCCTCCGCGCATGGAGTTGATGTGGCAGATCAACTGGACCGTGAACATCCTCTGGGCGGTGTGGCTATTCGGATGCGGACACTGGGCCGCTCGAAAGATGCCGGGTTTTGAAGTTACGTCCGGAGTTGCGATCGGCGCGATGGGATGGATCGCGATCCTCACATGGGCGATCTATTTGCACTTCTTCGGAAGCGGCGCGGTGGCTAATCCCGGCGTGGTCGCGTGGCATGACTTACCGCTAATTGCGGGGGCGGTTATGCGACGGCGATGGAGGATCGCGTGACGGAGCGTGGGCGGATCGCGGAGGGGATTCTGTCGCTGGTGCTGCCGGCGGA
>DASYCD010000384.1:0-2347 GCA_036500405.1 Bryobacteraceae bacterium | reverse complement strand
CAGCAGAGCCATGCCGATCAGCCACACCGCAATCAGCACCTTCTCCGCCGTCCAGAACTCAACACGAACCGGAGCCGCCGCAACAATCGCGCTGCCAAAATCCGCCGCGGTCATCGACACCGCCACCGCGGGCCCAGGCGTCAGCACGTGAAGCACGGCCTTCGGACCCCACGCGTTCCAGACCGGCAGCGCCAGCATCGCCACCATCACACCAGTCCAAACGCGGTGACGAATCCGCGCCGTCCGCACGCGGAACACAAACAAACCAACAGCAGCGCACAGCGACAGGAGCGTGGACCGCACGAGAAACTCGACCATCATGACTTCCCTTTCGTCGTCTTACGCGCGCGCACGAATTCCTCGAGCCGCTCCATTTCACGAGCGCTGAGGACTTTCGCATCCACCATCCCGCTCACCAGCTCTTCAACCGATCCCCGGCAAAACCGGTCGATAATCTGCCGCACCGCGTGCGCAGCCAGACTCCGTGAATTCGCCGCCCGCCCCGCCGCAAAATAAACGTACGCCCGCCCCTGCTCCTCATGCCGCAGATACCCCTTCTGCTCCAGCCGCCGCAGCAGCGTCCGCACCGAAGTCTCCTGGATATCGCGCCCCTTTGCCACAACCTGATGAACAGCCTCCACGCTCGCCGGCTGCCGATCCCACACCGCCTGCATGACCTCATTCTCCAGATCCGTCAGGGGCGGCTTAACGTGAGTTTCACGCTTCATGGTACATGTTGTACCACACGCCGATCCTGGCGTCAATCAGTTTTGCGACGGCTTCCCCAAATGTATCCGGGCTCGGCCCATGTGGCTGAGTTCGATTTGCTGCAGCGTTCTGATCGCGAGATCCAGGATTTTGCGTGCAAGACACCGCAAGTCGGCGGAACCTGACGCTTGAGGCTGAACAGCCACGCTCCTCCTTACAATGAAATGTGCAGACTCCGGTGATCCTGTGAGAATCTCGGTCGAACTTGTGCCTCGCAATGCCGCTGACGTGCTCAATGACGCAAGGACTGTTCGCGCCGTAATGCCGGAAGCCGAAGCCTTCAACATCCCGGACCTCTCCCGGTTTTCTCTCCGGAGTTGGGAAGCCTGTTCAATCACCAGCGCGCTCATGCCAGCTTCTATCCCGCATATTCGCGCCATGGACATTCCTCCAGGAGACGACATTCCTGTCGCGCGCACGATCCTGGAAGCTCGGTTGTCCGAGGTGCTCGTCATTCAAGGCGATCCACCGCATGATCTCAGCAAACGAACCTATCCCCACACGAGTGTTGAAATCATTCGCCGCTTCAAGAAGCATCACCCAGCCCTGAAGGTTTTCGCCGCCTTTGATCCGTACCGTCGAAGCTTCCAGGACGAACTCAGGACAGTCGCGCAGAAGCTTGACGCTGGCGCCGACGGCTTCTTCACGCAACCCATCTTCGACCTTCGCCTTCTGGAAATTTGTGCGGAGATGCTTCACGGACAGAACGTGTTTTGGGGAATCGCCCCGGTCGTCGGAGACCGTTCCAGGTCCTACTGGGAAACAACGAACAAGATCGTATTCCCGGCCGGCTTCCACTCTACGCTCGATTGGAATAGAGAATTCGCCAGGTCGGCGCTGCCGATCATCAGATCCCTGGACGCTAACGTTTATTTCATGCCGATCCGGGTTGACCTGGCCAGGTATCTTTCCGGGCTCGTTTAAGTCGTTTACGCCGTCGGCTTCTTTGACACTTCGCCATATCGGGACCGAAGCGGTGCGGCCACAGGCAATAACTCCGCACCACGGGCTCCTGGTTGATCACGCGCCATTCGGAGAACGGGTTGCATCCGCACAAGCCGGTGAACGGACAATCTCGACCGGATACCTTCGGTGGCCGCGGCGAATCCAATAAGTCTCCAGGTCCCTGCGGTCGATGGCGAAACTTTTTCGCGTCCCGACAGATGCTCACGTACAAGAGGTGCGCCCCCGTCACTGGGCGTCGCCCCCAATCAGTTTCCCGACGGCTTCTCCAGACGAGTAATGACGAAAACCGGCGCCAGGCCTCTTCCTGGCGTCAGTTTGAGCCCAGTCTGTTCCTTGAGCGCAGTAAATAGCGAAGGCGCAGACTCATCCGTCGAGATCTCCATCTCGGGACTATATTCAAGATGGAACTCGAATAGTCCGCTGAGCCCCGTCTCATCGATGACAGTTCGTTTTGCCAATTCCGATAGAAGCCCGTCGGCGAGGTCGCCCACGCTGATCCCGTGAACCGTCACGGATAGCATGCCCCCATTTTTCTTTCTGATTTCAGTACCACTTCCGTCAGAGAGTTTTTCCATCCTGACGGAGTTCCCGGCCACAGTAAGAAAGTAAACCG
>DASYCD010000383.1:0-12468 GCA_036500405.1 Bryobacteraceae bacterium | reverse complement strand
CCGCCCAGCGCGCGAGCATCTTCGGCTCCGCCTGCGGCAGGTTGGCCTTCATAGAGAAATTCGTGCGAGGCAGATTGATCGTCTGCTTCAGGTCCACGTTAAGAGGATTCATTTCGGGAACCCTCATTATAGCGGGGAGCGGCTATCTGCCCTGTTTCAGCGGGTTACAGAACTTATCATCGAAATATGTCCTCCGTCTCGCGGCTTGCCGAAGTTCAGGAACAAATTCGGGATGCCGATAGCCGGATCGCCAACGCCCACTCTGCAAACCGCGTCAGCTTCCAGGTCCTGATCGGCTCCGTCTTCGTGATGGCGTGGCTGATTTATGCCGCGTTTGGGAAGCAGGTGCCGGGATGGTCCTTTCTGTTGCCGATTCCCGCGGCCATTGCAGCCGGACGCTGGCACGGCCGGAACCGCGACCGCTGGCTGCGGCTCACCCGGCTTCGGAAATTCCATGAGCGCCGCGAGGCGCGGCTCGAAGACCGGTGGCATGGCGACGGCCTCAGTGGCGACGAATTCAAGATCGCGGATCACGTCTACAGTCAGGATCTGCACATTCTCGGGTCGGGCTCCATGTTTGAGCTGATGGCCACCGCACGCACCGGCATCGGGCGCCGTCACCTGGCGGCATACCTGCTGGAGCCGGCGAGTCGCGAAGAGATTGAACTTCGCCAGCAGGCCGTCCGCGAACTCGTCCCTCAAACGGAGCTGCGCGAAAAGATGGATCTCCTCGGCAAATTCAGCTTTCAGGAGTCCGACTGGAGCGTGTTCGCCGAATGGCTCGCGGTTCGGCCGACCCCCGTACCGGCGGGGCTCCGGATCGTCGCCCTGGTCGTATCGGTGTTGCTGGCGGGCATTGTGATCGCGGGTTTCTCCTCCAGCCTGCCGCTGCAATGGATTGCCGAAGCCGCCATTCCGCTCTTTGCGATATTGATGACCGTCGCGTGGATCAACCGCCAATACACGAAGGTAATCAACGGCGCCGCGGCGCGCGTCGGGGTGGATGTTGGGGTGGTTCGGGAAGGCATGGAGCTGATGAGCACGCAGACCTTTCAGTGCGAAAAGCTGGCGCGCCTCCAGCAGCTTCTGAACAATGCCAATGCCGCCCGCCTTCTCCACCGTCTGGAGCGCGTAACCAACCTGCTCGCGCAATGTGAGAAACCCCAGTTCGATCTTTTCGCGCAGGCGCTGATTATTCGTACTCAGCTATCCTTCGCCATCGAGCAATGGAAGAACGACTATGGCTCGCAGCTCAAAGCCTGGCTCGCGGCGTGGGGAGAATTCGAAGCGCTCATCGCGATCTCGGGTTATGCCTGGGAACATCCGGACGATGTCTTCCCGGAATTCGTGGATGGCGAAGGGTGGTTTGAAGCGAAAGGTCTCGGTCATCCGCTGCTCCCTGAATCCACCTGCGTACGGAATGACGTGACACTCGGGGCCGGCAACCGCTTCTACGTGATTAGCGGCTCGAATATGGCGGGGAAAAGCACGCTGCTGCGCTCCATCGGATTGAATGCGGTTCTGGCCGCCGCGGGGGCGCCGGTCCGCGCGTCATCGTTCCGCCTCAGCAACCTCAACATCGTCGCGTCGCTGTCGATCGTCGATTCCATTCTGGAGGGCAAATCGAAATTCCTCGCCGAAGTCGACCGCGTTCGCAGCATGCTGGAACACGCGCGGAGGGGTCCGGTGTTGTTTCTGATTGACGAGATCCTGAGCGGCACCAATTCACGCGACCGGCGCTTCGCGTCGGAAGCGGTTATCCGCGCACTCATCAAAAACCGCGCCATCGGAGCGCTTTCCACGCACGATCTCGCGCTGACCGAAATCGCATCGATCGCCGGACTGGCGGGTTCCAACGTTCACATGGGCTCAGCGCCCGGTGGGGGGCCGATGGATTTCGATTACCGGATGAAGCCTGGCGTTACGAGGGAGACGAATGCCCTGGCGATTGCGGCGATGATGGGCGTGATCGCCTCCTGAGTACGCCATCCACCAGCCATACCGCCCCGCCGAGCGCGACGATCACCATCGCCCAGCGCAGCGCGGTCGCCATGAATTCTGGCCCCATCTCCGGCCAGGTGAGCGGGAATTGCCGCAGGGCGCCGGCTCGGTCCATCATCCAGTGCCATGCGGTGTGCGCCACCAGTGCGGAAAGGATGATTGTCCCCATGCGCTCCTGCACCACGTAGCGGAACAACAGGGTGAGGATCGGGATCACGAACACCAGCACCAGCAGCTGACCCAGTTCCACGCCGATGTTGAATGAGAGCAACGAGGAAAGCATGTGCGCGCCCGCGAACTGCATCGATTGCCGCAGCGCGAACGAAAAACCGAAGCCATGGACCAGGCCGAACGCAAAGGCAAGAATCCAGCGCCGGTGTACAGTTGCGCTGCCAACGATGTTTTCCAGCGCCATATAGAGGATGGAGAGCGCGATGAGTGTTTCGATGAGCGGCGGAAACCAGCCGAAATCCGGGGCGAGGCCGTATGCCGACGCTATCAGCGTGATGGAATGCGCCACCGTAAAACCGGTCACCACCGGGATCAGTGCGCGGAAGCGCCGGAATGGAATCACGAGACACAGGAGAAACAGCAGGTGGTCCGTGCCGTCGAGAATGTGTTCGAATCCCATCCGGACGAAGGAGAGCGCGGCCTGGAACCAGCTTGGGTCGAGGTGAATCAGGCCCGGATTTCCGGAAAACTCGTAGGCTCGAACGGCGCCTCCTGGCGGCAGAAATCGCAGGACCGTATTCACTCGCGCCGCCAGACCATCCACCGCCGCGTTCATCGAGAACTCGTCGCGATCGGATCGAATTAGGTAGTCGAACTGCACGTCGAGCAGCATCTGATTCCAGACGGCGTTCACGTCATTGCCGAGCGGCGCGGCGTTGAGATGCGCGACAGCTTGTTCGTATGTTGCGAACGATTTGTCGGAAGGGAGCGAAATCTGGGTTGCGATCACGCGCGGCTTCGGCAACGGACTGTCATCTTCGTATATGCGCACGAAGTTGCCGATCCAGAGCGTGGCCGCGTCGGGCATTTGCGGGCGCAGCGCATCGAGGTCCAGGAAGCCGCGGGCATTTACCGGCACATCGACATCGCGCATGGTCTGCAGCGGAACACGCACCAGGAAGTGCAGGCGATTGCCCTCCGGCTTCACGAATGCCTGCACCGTCGCGTCTACCGGGATATCGTGCGCGAATGCCGCCGCGGCCATGAGGAAAACCAGGGCAACACGGCGGGCGTTCCGGCTGATAGACTCGACGGAAAGGTAAATCATGCTAAGTCGGAACCACTATAGCCGGGCCGTCGCCGTGGCTGCAACGGTCATGGCGCTCTGGGCGGCGTCTTCTTTGTTGCGCGATCGCGCCGAGGCCGCGGGGGTTCAGGCGCCCCGTTTCGAAGTCGACCCGATGTGGCCGAAGCCGCTGCCGAACCACTGGGTGATCGGTTCGGTTATCGGCGTCTCTGTCGATTCGAATGACCACATCTGGATCATCCACCGGCAGGGCTCGCTCGAAGCGAAAGAGCAGTACGTCACGATGAAGCCGAAGAACGCCGATTGCTGCGCCGCCGCGCCGCCCGTTCTCGAATTCAATGAAGATGGCGATCTGATTGGCCACTGGGGCGGACCGGGGGAGGGGTATGACTGGCCTGCTTCGAATCACGGGATCACGGTCGACTACAAAGGCAACGTGTGGATTGGCGGCAATGGGCGCGAGGCTGTCGGGAAGCCGCTGCCCGCGGATGAAAGCGCGATGGGTGCGGCGGGCGCGGTCAATGACAGCTTTCTGCTGAAGTTCACGCAGTCGGGAAAATTCCTGATGCAGATTGGTAAGCCCGGTCGCAGCCGTGGGAGCAATGACACGGAGAATCTGCGCTTGCCGGCGAAGACCCTGGTCGATCCGAAAACCAACGAACTCTATGTGGCCGATGGTTACGGCAATCACCGAGTGATCGTGTTCGATGCGGATAGTGGGAAGTACAAGCGGCATTGGGGTGCTTACGGGAACAAGCCGGATGATGCGAATCCCGGCCCTTATAACCCCTCCGCGCCGCCTGCGAAGCAGTTTCGAAATCCGGTGCATTGCGTCGCGCTGGCGAACGATGGGTTGCTTTACGTCTGTGACCGGACCGCCGACCGCATTCAGGTTTTTAAGACCGACGGCACGTTTGTGAAAGAAACTTTCGTCGCGAAAGAAACGCTGGGCGATGGCTCTGCCTTCGATATCGCGTTCTCAAAAGACCCGCAGCAGAAGTATTTCTATCTGGCGGATGGCTCGAATATGAAGATTCGCGTTTTTGAGCGCGCCACCATGACGGAACTCACTACGTTCGGCGACGGTGGACGGCAGCCTGGCGAATTCTACGCCGTCCACAGCATCGATACGGATTCGAAGGGCAACATCTTCACCACGGAAACCTACCGTGGCCAGCGCGTACAGAAGTTTCGCTTCCGCGGGCTGGCCACGGTGACGAAACATGATCAGGGCGTGGTGTGGCCGAAGCCGGGGCACGGCGCGTAAGTTATTCAATTTTCAAAGAGCTGATCCAAAAATTGGGTTCGTTTTTTCTTTTTGGGTGGTGGGACCCGAAATTTACAAAACAAACCCAATTTTTTGGGTTGGTGAAAACAGGCCCGGATGGCGTTTGCGCGATCTCGTCACGCGCACACTATACACCTTCGGGAAAGACCTGAAGCGTTAAGTCGTTGAATTAATTCAGCACAATTCGCGTGAATGAAGTGGAGACTAAAGTGTTTCCCGATGATATCGGGCGACATGAGGTGAAACCCGAATACCTCAGGCTGCGATGTGACGGACGGAATCGGCGTCCTGAACGTCCACGACGAGCCGCTTCCCAATAGCGGCAAGCGCCTGTTCGATCTGATCAATCTTCGTACCATGAAACGGGTCCAGAAGGCGTTCCACTTCGCTGCGCTGACATCCCAGTCGCCGGGCGAGGTCGGCTTTCCGCACGCCAGCAGCGCGCATCGCATTGTAGAGGCCAAACTTTGCCTCCTTCAAAGCGGAGACGTGAATCATCTTCATTCCGCGGCGGGGCTTGCTGGGCACTGGAAGATCCGCGTTGCGCTCGACATACTCTGTCAGGACCAGGCCGAGCGCCTCAGAAGCCATCTGCATTGCCTCTTCGATCGTGTCGCCCTGAGTGGCGCCAGGAAGATCCGGAAACGTCACCACAAAGCCACCGTTTTCATTGTCAGCCGTAAATTTCGCAGGGTATTGCATGACGCGTCGTCCTCACAATTCCAGATCCAAATCCCGCAGGATTGCTTTGAGAGTTCCCGGCTTGATTTCCTTCTTGCCGTGCATCGGCAGGATCGTAAACTTGCCAGCATGATAAACCTTCAGGTGGCTACCTTCCTGTTTTCCGAATTTACAGCCTTGTTTTTTCAGCCACCGTTTCAGCTCCTCACTGCTCGCAATCCCAGTGTATACACAAATGTATACGCTGACAAGCGAAGGCCTACGGCCGCCCCGATTTCAGGCTAGAAGGTTGCGATCGGGTTGACCGGGCCGCCGGTGCTGCCCGTTGCTCGGACCGGCGATGCGGTGAATAAGAACGTCCAGCGGTTGCGCGTCCGCGCGGCTTTCGCCAACTCTTCGAGATCGCATTGATCGAAGAGGGGCATGCCCATTGCCACGATCAATAATTGGTGCACCGGGAATGTCACGCCCGGGATTCCGGAGGGTGCGGCGTCGTGCGAGGAATCGCTTCCCAGCAGGGCGACATCCCGTTTTCGCAGCCAGCGGGCGCAGAGCGCTGAAAGCCCGGCCGCGTGTGAGCCGATATCCCAGGGGCCTTTCGCGGCGAGGTACGCCCAGCGTCCGGTACGAACGAAGACGGCGTCGCCGGACTGGATATGAACTCCGGTCTTCTTTTCCCAGGCGTCGAGATCTTCGGGATAGATTACGGCCGACGGCTCCAGATACGGCACTCCGCGGAGCCAGGCGATATCCACCAGCACGCCTCGCGTCAGGAATCCGTCGCCGTACGCCGTTACCGCGAGCGCTTCCGTTCCCTTCGACTTCACCGATGATTCCGGAAAGCCGTTGTACATCTTCCCGTCGTGGAACACGTGTGACAGCGCGTCGAAATGCGTGTGCGCTGTCCCGTGGAAGAAGACGGTTTGCTCGTCCATGTTGAACTGACCGTCGACTGGCGGGCTCATTTTTACGCCGTAGGTCGAGTCCGTATTATGCGAGAGCGAAACCGAAACGCCATCCTTCACCAGCGCGGCGGCCTGACGGCGAACCTCCGGCGTGATCAGATTCACCGTACCCTTCTGATCGTTCTTTCCCCACCGGCCCCAGTTCGAAAGCTCTTTCATCATGCTTTCGATATCGGCCTTCGTCAGATGCGGGCGCGGGGTTTGTGCGAACGCCACTGCGGCTATGACCGCAATCAGAACGACTGCCTTCACTCCTGCACCGTCAACGCTACCAGCGACGCGGGCGTCGACGGCGTCGCGACCGCCACAACGATGTACTGCTTTCCGTTCACCATATAGGTCATCGGGATGCCAGTCGTCATCGCGGGCAGTTCCATCTCGTGAACCAGTTTGCCGGTCTTCTTGTCGTACGCGCGGAACTTGTTGCCGCCCATTCCGGGCGGGCCGCTCCACAGGTTATTGCCGTCCGAACCGAACAGCAGCGTCTTCGTCACCATCAGCATGGCGCGCGAAGGATGCCCCAGATTGCTCAGGTCCCGGCCCTTCATCGCGGGATGATTCTTCACGAAGTCCGGCGCATCGCCGTTGGCGATTGTCCACGCGATCTCGCCTTTATTCAGGTCGATCGCCGTGATCCGGCCCCATGGCGGTTTCACCAGCGGCAGGCCCTGCGGCCCTGTATCGAGGCCGCCGCGTCCGCCATAGATCACAGGCGGCGGTTCGCTTCCTGAATCCAGCGGACGTCCTCGGCGCGGCCCTGAACCGCTGCCCGAAATGTAGGGCATATCCGAATACTTCGGATCCGGCTTCGAGAGCGCCAGAAAATCGGCGGCGGTCGTCGAGGCGATATAGAAAATTCCGGTTTCCGGATCCGCCGCGCCGCCTGGCCAGTTCACGCCGCCCAGATGATTCGGCAGCATGAAGAGCGCCTTCTTGCCATTGGCATCCGCCACGATCGGCGGCGTGAACAGCGGCCCCATCTTGTAGTCCGACGCAATTTTGATTGCTTCTTCGCGCAGCGCCGGGGTGAAGTCGAGCAGATCGTCAATCGATGTTCCCTGCCGGTCGAACGCCGGCGGCTTTGTTGGAAACGGCTGGGTGGCTGCGGTCCTCTCGCCCGGCACATCGGACTGCGGCACCGGCTTCTCGACAATCGGCCACACGGGTTTCCCCGTCACGCGGTCGAACACATAGGTGAACGACTGCTTCGTCGCCTGCGCCACGGCTTTGATTTTGCGGCCGTCGACGGTGACATCGATCAGCAGCGGCGCGGTTGCGATATCCCAATCCCAGATATCGTGGTGAACGAGCTGGTAATACCAAACCATCTTGCCCGTGCGCGCCTCGAGACAAACGAGGCTATCGGAGAAAAGATTGTTGCCTAATCGCGTGCCACCGTAGAAATCGCCCGTCGGCATCTCGACCGGCAGATACACATAGCCGAGCTCCTGATCTGCGCTCAACGGCGCCCACGCGCCCGTGTTCCCGGTGGTCTTCCAGGAATCGTTCTCCCAGGTTTCGTGCCCCTTCTCGCCCGGCTGCGCGATGGTGTGGAAGGTCCACAGCTTCTTTCCTGTACGAACGTCGAAGCCGCGCACGTAGCCAGGAACGTTCTCTCTGGACGGAGGCGCCGCACCTGCCAGGAGCGCGGCCCCCACAACTACCGTGTCGTTCACGACAATTGCCGGCGAACTCGCGCCGATAAAGCCGGGCTTCACTACCGCGCGATCCAGCCCCTGCGTGAGATCGACCAGCCCGTCGGTACCGAATGCCGGAATGATGCGCCCGGTCTTTGCGTCCAGCGCTACGAGCTGATAACCCGGAGAGATCAGAATAATGCGGTTATCGCCCTTGCCATCCGACCAGTAGGCCAGCCCGCGATTGTTCGTGCGCGCCACCTGAGTGCCGCGGGCGCCTTCGTCCAGCCGGTACATCCACAGCGTTTCGCCGGTTGCTCCATCCACCGCCACCACATCGCGACGGGTACCCGCCGTGAAATACAGGACACCGCCCACCATGATCGGCGTGACTTCCCAGTTGTGGTCCGGAAACTTTCCGAAATTGTCGGCATGCCACTGCCAGGCGACGCCGAGTTTCTTCACATTGGTGGCGTTGATCTGGTCAAGCGACGAATACTTCGTGGCGCCCGAATCCGCGCCGTAATACGGCCACTCGCCATTTTTCGCACCCTGCTGGGCGGATGCAGCGACCGCCAGGAGAAGTAATGCCGGTAAAAATCGCACACAGAAGGTTGTATCACAAAACCAACGACGGGATTTGCACGAATCGATCATGCGCCGCGTCAGGAACTGGCAGGTATGGCGCGTGTTCTCTATCTTCTGGTTTTTGTCGCGGCCACGGCCATTGCCCAAACGGCTCCCGCCTTCGATGTGGCGACGGTTAAGCCCTCTTTACCGCCCGGCGCGGCAGGGCGCGTCGGACGCGTGGCTGGCCCATTTTTCGATGCCAGCCGTGTCTCGTGGTGGAACGCGCCGCTGCGTTTCTATACGATGCAGGCGTATGGTCTGACCACCGCGTGGCGAATCGAAGGCGATCCGGCATGGTTCCAGTCAGAAAATTTCGACATCACCGCAACGTTTCCGCCCGAAACCCCGAAGGAACAAGTCCCGGCAATGCTGAAGGCCCTGCTGACGGAACGCTTCCATCTCGCGGCCCACACCGAGCCGCGCCCGCATGACGTCTATGTCCTGACCGTGGCGAAGACCCGTCTCAAAGCCAAAGAGTCCGCCGTTGACGACACCACCATGACCAATCGTATGGGAACCGGCCACATGGACTTACACAAAACGTCCATGCAGCGCCTTGCGGATCTTCTCTCCGGCGAAACGCTGAAAATGAGCGAGCGGCCGGTTGTCGATATGACCAACCTCAAGGGCGTTTACGATATGACGCTCGACTGGTCACCGGAAGCGGCGCCCACCGCGGAAAAGCCTTCGCTCTTCACCGCGGTTACCGAACAACTGGGATTGAAGCTTGAGGCGCAGAAGACTCCCGTCGAGATCCTGGTCATCGATCACGCGGAGAAGCCTTCCGGGAATTGACGCCGACTAAACGCCCAGCAGCAGCCGCGATTCGAGTTTCTCGCGGTGATTCTTCGTCAGGGTCAGCTCGGTGCCGTCGCGCAGCACGATTTTGTAATCGCCGCGGAACCAGGGCTGCAATTCTTTGACGCGATCGAGATTCACGATGGACGAGCGGTGCACGCGCAGGAACTGCGACGGATTGAGGCGGGATTCGAGCTCATTCATGGTTTCCCGCACGACGTGGGTCTCGCGGCCGCAGTGGAGGCAGACGTAATTATCGGCCGCTTCGATCCAGTCGATATCGGTGAGCTTGACGAAGACCACGCGGCCGTTGTTGCGAACCGCGATACGATCGGGCGCGATGCGGGGGCTGTCGCGCGGATCGGGCAGGCCGGGCCGCCGGTACTGGAGGCCGGCGCGATCGCATTCGACGCGGAGACGCGCGCGCTGCAGGGATTCGCGGAAGCGGCGTCCGTCGAACGGCTTCAGCAGATAATCGAACGCCTGCACTTCGAAAGCGCGCAGCGCGTATTCGTCATAAGCGGAAACGAAGATCACGACCGGGCGCGCGTCCGCCATGGCGCGCGCGACTTCGAAGCCATCCATTTCCGGCATCTGGACATCGAGAAAGACGATATCGGGACGCGCCTGCTGGAGAGAAGCCATCGCTTCCATGCCATTGGCGCATTCGCCGAGTACTTCGCAATCCGGTTCGAGACTCAGCAGACGCCGCACGCGGCGGCGCGAGAGACGCTCGTCATCCACGATCAGTACTTTGAAGTTCGGCATGTGTTTCATCTCCCGTCGATAAAGTCTGTTCCCGGAAAGGCATGGTAATGCGGGCTTCCGCGCCGCCTGCCGGCAGGTTGCGAAGCACCAGAGATTGTTTCTGGCCGTAGAGCGATTCCAAACGTCCCCGCGTGATTCCGAGCCCCATGCCATGCTGCACTGGCTGGCTCGAGTCCTCTGTGAAACCGGCGCCGTTGTCGGTGACGCGCAGCGCCAGGGTATCGGCATAGCGCTCGGCGGAGATCTGGATCCAGCCCGGTTCCGAGCGGCGCCCGATACCGTGGCGGATGGAATTTTCCACGAGCGGCTGCAGCACCAGATTCGGCACCATGGCGTCGCGCAGCTCCGCCGGCACGTCATACGTGACACGCAAGCGGTCTTCGAAACGCGCGCGCTCGATTTCGAGATAGAGGTCGAGAACGCGGAGCTCCTCGCGGAGCGGCACTTCGTGGATGGTACTGGTGGCCAGAAACTGGCGCAGCAGTTCGCTCAGACGCGCGATTGTGAGTTCCGCCATCTCCGGATCTTCGTGGACCAGCGCTGTGATGCTGTGCAGCGTATTGAAGAGGAAATGCGGGTGGAGCTGCATCTTCAGCGCCTGCAACTGCGCCTGCACGAGCTGGGTCTGGAGCTGCGAGGAACTCGTCAGGCTGTTCTGATAACGGCGGTAGTAAGCGAGCGCATGCTCTACTCCCACCACGACGCCGTAGATCAGGGTTCCGGTATCGAACGTCATCTCGACCGAGCGCAGGAGTTTGGCGAAAGTGAAATCGATAAATGCCGAGGAAGATGGTTTGACGATCAGGTCATAGAGGATCTTGATAGCCGGGACCAGCACCGCCAGAAGTCCTGCATGCGCGAGCAGATGCTTCGCCAGATGCGGGCGCTCCAGCCGGAAGCGGCGCGACCACCAGAGAATGGCGGGAGTCGCCAGCGCCCACAGCCAGGCGTAACTGAGTTCGGATTTGAAGCAACTGGCCCAACTCCACGGGGTGGGCGTGAACGCATACCAGTAATGCGCTTGCCAGGAACAGAGCAGGCCATACGCGGTCCATGCGGCGAACGGGATCCCGATCTTATAGAGCCGATCTCGTGTTAGCCGGAGGCCGAACATTACCGCATAGCCGTTAAAAGAACAATTTCAGCGCCAAATGGATGGAGCGGGGATTGCTGCCAAACACCGCTTCGGGATTGTTAAACGTTGCCGTGCCGGGCGTCAGATAGTTGAAAACCGCGCCGCTGTTATTGGGAACCGCGGGATTATCCACGCGGTTCAGGAACGCGGGGACGAACTGCGGATGGTTAAACAGGTTGAAGAACTGCGCGGAGAACTGAAGCCGCAGCTTCTCGCCCGCGTGAATGTCTTTGAGGATGTTCAGATCGACGTTGTTGATGGGGCGGCCCGCGAGCGTGTTTCTTCCGCCATCCGCGTAGGCACCCGGTCCCGCCACGATGTAGCGCGCGTTGGGATTGAGCGCGAGATAAGCGATGGTGTCGCCTTTGCTGTTTGTGAGCGGCGTGACGTCGCTGCCGGTACCTGCCGCGCCTGCCGGATTGACGATGGTGCGGTCAGAGAAAGGGTCGTAGTTTTCGTTGGAATCGGTCTGGCTGAGGGCGGTGACCCATTCCGGGCTTTCCCACGTGTAAATGGGAGCTACGGACCAGCCGCCCGCGATTTCGCGCAGCGCCCGACCGGCAGGAGAAGGCACTTCGTAGACAGCGGAGAAAGTGATGCGATGGCGGTGATCGAGAGCGGAATTACCCCGCTCCGCTCGCAGATTCTGGGAATCCTGCGGACGGCGCGGAGAAAGCAATGTGGTGAAAAATTCTTCGGTGCTGTCATCGATCAGGTGGCTCCAGGTCCACGCGCCGATGAACTGCAGGTGTTTCGAATAGCGTTTGGTGAGCTGAGTCGCCAGACCGTTATAGCTGGAATTGCCGCGAGGCGCGTACTCCGTCAGCGTTGGGTTGAAAATACCGGCGGCAGCGTATTGCGGCCGCGACGGGGGATTCGCCGCCAGATCGTCGGGCGTGAGCGTCAGGGCATCGAGCGTCGCCTGGCTGGGCTTGGTCAGATAGGTAGGCAGCGAATTCGTTGGCGTCACGTTTGTATAGCTGGTGGGACGCGTTTGCATATCGAGATGCACGCCGCGAGTTCCGACATAGCGGGTCTCGAACGTGAAATCTTTGGCGAAGACATGCTGTACGCCGAGGTTCCATTCGAGGGTGTAGGGCAGCTTCTGATCGGGGATGTGGGCGCCCGTGGCGTCCCGCGCATCGGCCGCCGTCAGCAGGCCGCCACTGGTATCGCGCGTGATACCGCCCTTCGAAAGGAAGTTCGCCACGCCACTGCCGGTTTCATCCACATTGATTGCAAACTGCGGCGGCTCGGAGTTAGTGCCGATGTTGTCGTAAAGCGGATCGTAGGCCATGCCGAATCCG
>DASYCD010000382.1:0-2621 GCA_036500405.1 Bryobacteraceae bacterium | reverse complement strand
GTACGGATGCGCCATCTTGCCCTCAATCGGTCCGGGCCGGACGATCGCCACCTGCACCACCAGATCGTAAAATCGTTCCGGCTTCATGCGCGGCAGCGACGCCTGCTGCGCCCGGCTCTCTACCTGAAACAGCCCGATCGTATCGGCCTTCTGGAGCGCCGCGTAAACCTTCGGATCATCCGGCGGCATATTGCCGAGGTCGATCTTCTCGCCGTAATGCCGGTCGATCAGATGAACCGATTCTTCGAGCACCGCCATCATGCCGAGTCCGAGCAGATCGACTTTCACGATCTTCATATCGGCGCAATCGTCTTTATCCCATTGAACGACCACGCGTCCCGGCATGGATGCGGGCTCCAGCGGAACCACAGAATCGAGCTGCCCCTGGCAGATCACCATGCCGCCGGAATGCTGGCCGAGATGCCGCGGCAAATCCTGGAGCCCGGTGACGAGATCCAGAAATTTGCGCACACGCTTGTTCTTCAGATCGAAGCCTGCTTCCTGAAACTGTTTCGCGGGTTTGTCGGAATCGTCCGTCCAGCCCCACATCGGGACCAGCTTCGCCAGCTTGTCGAGCGTGGTGACATCGAACCCCATCACCTTCCCTGCCTCGCGCGCCGCCGAACGCCCCCGATAGGAGATCACGTTAGCCGTCATCGCCGCGCCCAGTTGTCCGTAGCGTTCGTAGACATACTGGATGGCGCGCTCGCGCTGCTCGCCGGAAGGAAGATCGAGATCGATATCCGGCCATTCGTGGCGGTTCTCGGAAAGAAAACGTTCGAACAGCAGCTTGTAATAAACCGAATCGACCGCGGTGATTTCGAGCGAATAGCAGACGGCGCTGTTGGCGGCCGAGCCGCGCCCCTGGATCAGAATGCCCTGCTTTTTGCAGTACTGGACGATGTCCCAGACGATGAGGAAGTAGCCCGCGAACCGCAGCTTCTCGATCATCGCCAGCTCTTTCTCTATCTGCGGTCGCGCTTCCTCATAGCGTTTGCCGTAGCGCCGGCGCGCGAATTCTTCGGTGATCTTCCGCAGCCAGGTCGCTTCGGTATGGTCTTCGGGAACCGGATAGTGCGGGAACTCGTAGCCGAGATCGGCCATCGTGAACTGGAGGCGCGAGGCAATCTCCGTTGTGCGGTCGATGGCGTCCGGCACATCTCTGAACAGCTGCATCATTTCTTCGGTCGATTTCGGATGCCGCTGGCCGTTGCGCTCCAGCAATCTGCCGGCGGCGGCGAGCGTGGTGTGATGCCGGAGGCAGGTGAAAACATCGAGCAGTTCGCGATGCGTGGGATTGGCGTAGCAGACGCCGTTGGTCGCGACGAGCGGCATCTTCATACCGCGCGCCAGTTCGATCACCGCCTGATTGCGCACTTCCTGGTCGCGATGGAAATGGCGCTGCAGTTCCAGATAGACGTTCTCTTTCCCGAAGATCCTTCGCAGCCGGTCAACGGCGGCTTTGCTGAGATCGCGCGCCAGCGGACCGTCTTCATCGCCGCTCAGGCAGATCAACCCTTTCGAAAATTCTTCCAGCTCATCCCAGGTAGCGGCGGCTTCCTTCCCCGGCTTCGGATGCTTGGTTGTCCGAAGCTTCATCCGCGAAATCAACCGGCAGAGATTTTGATAACCCTGCCGGTTTTCGGCCAGCAGCGGATAGCGCGCGCCGTCTGTGCAGGTGACCTCCGCGCCAATATGCGCTTTCAGTTGAAACTTCCCCATCTGTTTATAGAAACGAGGGGATCCATAAACGCCATCGACATCAAGTAGCGCCATAGAAGATTGCTGCAATTGATTGCATGCATTGGCGTAATCTTCCGGCGTACTCCCGCCACGCAGGAAACTGAAGGCCGATCTTGCGTGCAACTCAATATACGCAGGAGGCATTGACTTCGGCTTTCATTATAGGCGAACATAAGGCGAATATGCCAGTGTCAGCCGCGCTACTTCGGGAACAGATTCAGTCGGCTTTGGGGGATCGATGCGATGCCGCTTTCGACCTTAAGAAGTCTGCTTACCAGGCGTTGCCGTCCGCGGTGGGAGAGATTCCACGCGGCACTCTCACGGAGATCGCCGGCGCGGCTTCTTCCGGCCGCACTTCCCTGCTCCATTCCCTGATGGCGGAGGTGTGCGCGCGGCAGGAATTCTGCGCGCTGATCGATGCCGGCGACCGGTTCGATCCAGCAAGCGCCGCGGCGGCGGGCGTGCGGCTTTCGCAAGTGCTTTGGGTGCGATGCGGCGGTAATGCGGAGCATGCGCTCAAAGCCGTGGATCTGCTGGTGCAGGGTGGTGGCTTCGGGCTGGTCGCGATCGATCTGGGCGATCTGCCGGTGAAGACCGTGCACCGGATTCCAATGTCGTCCTGGTTCCGGCTTCGCCATGCGGTGGAAAATACACGGACTGTTCTGCTTGTGCTCTCGCGACAGAGCCATACGCAATCGTGCGCGGCGCTCAAAGTGGAGATGGCGGCGGCGCGTCCGGTGTGGCGCGGCTGGCTGCCGGGCTGCATTCTGGATGGTTTCGAAGCGGCGGCGGAATGCATTCGCGAGCATCGCGGGCAGCGAGCTGGTTTCAGTATTGCGCGGTGACGGATGTTTGCGTGTCTGCATGCTCCGGGAAAT
>DASYCD010000381.1:0-4040 GCA_036500405.1 Bryobacteraceae bacterium | reverse complement strand
CTCGAGCGTCCACATTGAAGTACGCAAAATGCTTCGAAGGCGAAATCGCGACCTCATACCGCTTCTTGCCATACGCTTCCCCGGCGAGCATAGAAACGGTATATCCCTCCAGCGTGACAAGACTCCCGGAAACCGTCTTCTTACCCAGCACGCGCCAGGGGGGCTGCATCTCATGAATCGACACCGCCTCGAACTTCAGCTCAGCCGGCTGCTGCGCCGACGCGCATCCGGCCGCGGCCGTGAGCAGGAAGAAGACTTGCGCGTAGCGTGACGCCATCGCCTCTTATGACGACGCGGGCGGCCAAACGTGCAGCCTGAGATTGGCATCGGAAGCGCCGCAATCAGAGGGGTCACTTGTGCTGCCCCGGAAGACCGAAATGTGATCCGGCCACGCTCGCGCTCGCGCCTGCTACGCTGGCGTTGGTGGCCCTGCTCGCCGCGTGGCCCCTTCGCGTCGCGCGGCCACTCTCGATCCCGCATGCGCATTGCGCGCGGCTGATTACGATGAATCTGCTCCATCGCTCGATCTGCGGCTCGTCAATCTGGAAAAACTTTCTGGAAAACAGATTGGTCCCGTGGACGCTCGATGGTGTCTCGCTCGGCTCGAACGTCCTCGAAATCGGACCCGGCCCCGGCGCGGTCACCTGCATTCTTCTGCCGAAAGTCCCGAGCCTCACGTGCGTAGAAAAAGATGAGCGCCTCGCGAAATCGCTGCGCCGCCGCATGGCGAGCCAAAACATATCGGTGTTGTGCGAAGACGCGACCGCCACATCGCTCCCCTCGGACGAATTCGACAGCGCAGTCTGCTTCACCATGCTCCACCACGTACCCACGCCCGCGCTGCAGGACCGCCTGCTCGCCGAAACCGCCCGCGTCCTCCGCCCCGGCGGCATCTTCGCCGGAGCCGATAGCCTCTATAACAAGGTCTTCGGACTCCTCCACGTCTTCGACACCATGGTGATGGTCGACCCCGACACATTTCCAAAACGCCTCGAAGCCGCGGGATTCCGCGATATCCAGATAGATCTGATGAAACCCCACGCCTTCCGCTTCCAGGCTCGCAAACCGGAATAGCCGTCGGGTACAGCGTAAAATCGAAGTTTGCTCCCCCCCAAAGATCATCTGGATTTGCCGCCATTTCTGGCAGCCCGCGGCCAGGTACGCCTCCCAGGCTCAAAAAGCATCTCAATCCGCGCTTTGCTGCTCGCAGCTCTCGCCGAAGGCGAAACACGCCTCACTAACCTACTTGACTCCGACGACACAAAGGTGATGCGCGAAGCTCTGGCGCAATTGGGAGTCGCAATGCGCCAGGAAGATGACGACATCGTCATACAGGGTACCCGCCGTTTCCCAAAATCCGAAGCCGATATCTTCGTAGGAAACTCCGGGCTCTCCGCCCGCTCTCTCGTAGCCGTTCTGGCCCTGACGGGAGGCGCATATCGAATCCACGGCGTTCCCCGCATGCACGAACGCCCCATCGGGGATCTCGTCGACGCCCTCAACGCAGCCGGCGCCTCCATTGGCTATGAAGCCCAGCAAGGTTATCCGCCGTTGCTCATCGGACAAGCCAACATCGATCCCACAAAACCATTCCACGTCCGCGGCGATGTCTCAAGCCAGTTTCTCACCGGAATTCTCCAGTCGGCGCCGTTGCTTTCGGAACGGTCTCAGGTGGCGATCGAGGTCGAAGGCGAACTCATCTCAAAGCCCTATATCGAAATCACGCGGAAGATGATGGCGCAATTCGGCGTCACGGTCGAACGCGAAGACTGGCGCCGGTTCACCATCGCAGCCCGAAGCCACTATCGCGCGCCCGGCGAATTCGAAGTCGAAGGAGACGCATCCGCAGCCTCCTATTTCCTCGCCGCAGGCGCCATCGGCGGTGGACCTGTTCGAATCACCGGCGCCGGCCGGTCCAGTATCCAGGGTGACGTTCGCTTCGCCGACGCCCTCGAAGCGATGGGCGCACAAGTGACCTGGGGTGACAACTGGATCGAAGCACAGGCGCCCTCATCCGGTCGGCTCAATGCAATCCAGATCGATCTGAATCATATTCCCGACGCCGCCATGACGCTGGGGGTCTGCGCCCTCTTCGCCGAAGGCATTACCGTTCTCCGTAACATCGGAAGCTGGCGCGTAAAAGAGACGGATCGCCTGGCGGCAATGGCCACCGAGCTTCGTAAAACCGGCGCAGAAGTGGAGGAGGGTGCGGATTACCTCAGCATCACGCCACCCGCAACGTTAACTCCGAACGCGGCGATCGATACCTATGACGACCACCGGATCGCGATGTGCTTTTCGCTCCTCGCCGTCGGCGGAGTGCCGGTGCGAATCAACGAACCGCGCTGCGTCGCCAAAACCTTCCCCGATTATTTCAACGTGCTGGCGCAGCTTAATTCGCGAACGCTTCCTTAACGCGAGCCACAGCCCACCCGAGATCTTCCAGCGAAATTACCAGCGGAGGCGCAATCCGGATCACGTGGTCATGCGTTTCCTTGCAAAGCAACCCGAGCTGCATCAGCCGTTCGCAATAAGGCCGCGCCGCGCCATGCAGTTCAATGCCGGTGAGCAGCCCCGCGCCGCGCACTTCGCGAATCGCCTCATGGCGGATGGTGCGCAGCTCATCGAGAAACCACGCGCCCAGGTCCCGCGAACGCTCGCAAAGCTTTTCATCATGCAGAACCCGTAGCGCCTCGCGCGCCACCGCACATCCCAGCGGATTCCCGCCATACGTGCTCCCATGGCTGCCCGGATTGAAAACCCCAAGTACTTCACGCGTCGAGACAACCGCCGAAACCGGATAGAACCCACCCGACAGCGCTTTACCGAGAATGAACGCATCGGGCTGCACATCTTCATGCCAGCACGCGAACATCTCACCGGTACGTCCCAGGCCCGTCTGAATCTCATCGGCAAGCAGCAACACATTGTTGCGCCGGCAAATCTCGCTGGCCTGCTTCAGGAACCCGGCAGGCGGAAACAGAATGCCCGCCTCGCACTGGATCGGCTCGAACAGAAACGCGCACGTGTTCGGCGTGATCGCCGCCTCAAGCGCCTTCACATCGCCAAATGGGATGATGCGGAAACCCGGCGTGAACGGCCCGAACCCATCGCGATACGCCTCTTCCGATGAAAAGCTGATCACCGTCGTGGTGCGCCCGTGGAAGTTGTTTTGGCAGACAACAATCTCCGCCTGGCCCGCCGTAATTCCCTTCTTCTGATAACCCCACCGCCGCGCGGCCTTGATCGCCGACTCCACCGCTTCCGCGCCGGTATTCATCGGCAGCACCATTTCCATGCGGCAAAGCTCGGCCAGTTCGCGGCAGAAAAGCGGAAGCTGATCGTTCCGAAACGCTCGCGACGTGAGCGTAACCCGCTCGGCCTGCTCCCGCATCACCCGCAGCAGCCGCGGGTGGCAATGTCCCTGGTTCAACGCCGAATACGCACTGAGGCAATCGAGATAGCGTCGCCCCTCTTCGTCATAAACCCACACGCCCGAAGCGCGGCTCACCACGATATCGAGCGGATGGTAATTATGAGCGCCCCACTGGTCTTCAATCGTGATCAGCGATTCCGCCGTGGACTCCGTTCGCGCGCTAGCCATGACGCTTCTCCTTCTGTGCCGTAGCCGCTGCGCCGAGGTCCCCCGCGATCTTCGTCGCTTCTTCAATCGCCCGCGCCAGCACCGAACGGATCTTGCCGTCCTCGAGCATGAGCAGCCCACCGATCGTGCAACCCGCGGGCGTCGTCACGTCATCGCGCAGCGCCGCGGGATGCCGTCCCGTCGCCTGCACCATACGCGCCGCGCCGATAGCAGTCTGCGCCACCAGCGTCAGGGCCATGTGCCGAGGCAGCCCGACGCGCACACCCGCATCGGCGAACGCTTCCATAATGAGGTACTGAAACGCGGGACCGCTGCCGCTCAGCGCGGTGATGGCGTTGAAGTATCCCTCGTCCACCGCAACACAGGTACCCACGGCTTCGAAAATCCGTTGCGCCTTCGCGAGATGTTCCGGCGTCGCATGAGTTCCGGCGCACAC
>DASYCD010000380.1:0-5218 GCA_036500405.1 Bryobacteraceae bacterium | reverse complement strand
CAGCACTTAGTACAATAAGAAGACTCCCGAATTGGCTATCCTCGCCCGAAATGCAGGATTTCCGGGCCGGCCAGACTGACGCATGTTCGACAATCTTTCCGACAAACTGCAGCGTGTTTTCAAGAACCTGCGCGGCGAAGGGCGCCTCACCGCCGAAAACATGGACGCAGCCCTGCGCGAAGTGCGCGTGGCCCTGCTCGAAGCGGACGTCAACTTCAAAGTCGTCAAACAACTCATCGAAAGCGTCAAGGAACGCGCGCTCGGCAAGGAAGTCCTCTCTTCCCTCTCGCCCTCCCAGCAGATCATCGGCATCATCAACGAGGAGCTTATCCACATCCTCGGCGGCCACGAATCCCGGCTGCGCTTCGCCAACGATCCGCCCAGCGTTTTCCTGATCGTCGGCCTCCAGGGTTCCGGTAAAACCACCTCCACCGGCAAGCTCGCGAAATGGCTGGCAAAGAACGGCCACCGTCCGCAGCTCGTTTCGGTCGATATCTACCGTCCCGCCGCGCGCGATCAGCTCGCCATCATCGCCCGCGAGATCAAGGCCCCCATCTACCCCGGCACGCCCGAGGAAACGCTCCCGGTCGATCTTGCCCGCTCCGCCCGCCGCGAAGCCGTCAATGCGGGCCGCGATGTCCTCCTCGTCGACACCGCCGGCCGTCTCCACATTGACGACCAGCTCATGGACGAGCTGCAGCAACTGAAGGATCTTCTCAACCCGGTCGAAATCCTCTTCGTCGCCGACGCCATGACCGGCCAGGACGCCGTCAAATCCGCCGACGAGTTCCACAAGAAGCTCGGCATCACCGGCGTCATCCTCACCAAGATGGATGGCGACGCCCGCGGCGGCGCGGCGCTTTCGATCCGTTCTGTCACCGGCCAGCCGCTCAAGTTCGTCGGCCTCGGCGAAAAGTCCGACGCCTTCGAGCCATTCCATCCCGACCGCGCGGCCTCGCGCATCCTCGGCATGGGCGATATCGTGAGCTTCGTCGAAAAGGCCCAGGAAGCCTTCGACGGCAAGCAGCAGGAAGAAATGCAGCGCAAGCTGATCGACAACGAGTTCTCCCTCGAGGACTTCCGCGATCAGCTCAAATCGCTGCGCAAGCTCGGATCGCTCGAATCGATCCTGAAAATGATGCCGAAGGTCGGCATGATGAAAGACCTCCAGAGTATGCAGCCGGATGAGAAGGAGTTGACGCGCATCGTCGCCATCATCGATTCGATGACGCCGAAGGAGCGCAACAACCACATGCTCATCAATGGCAGCCGGAGACGCCGCATCGCGCAGGGCAGCGGTACCTCGGTGCAGGAAGTCAACAGTCTTCTCAAGCAGTACGGGCAGGCGAGAAAGATGATGAAGACCATGTCCGGCAGCCTCGGCTCTCTTGGAAAGAGGCTGGGTAAGCTGGGCGGGTTGGGATTGCCCGGGTTTTAGACCCGTATAATCGGGTAAGATTTTTTTGAGGACAATAAAGTACAAATGCTGATGATTCGCCTGGCGCGCTTTGGCGCCAAAAAGAAGCCGTTCTACCGCGTGGTGGTGATTGAAAAGGAGCGTGCTCGCGACAGCCGCAATCTGGAAGTCGTCGGAAACTACAATCCGTTGACAACGCCGGAAACCGTGACACTCAAGCATGAGCGCATCGAGCACTGGGTGAAGAATGGCGCACAGATGTCGGACACCGTCGCCCGCCTGGTGAAAAAGCATCCGGCTCAGGCCGCTGCTTAATTCATTTGAAAGCCTGTGTTTTTAGGCGGTACAGTCAGGGGAAGCGATGAAACAACTCATTGAAGATATCGCGAAATCGCTGGTCGATGTTCCGGAGGAAGTCGTGGTCACCTCCGTTGATGGCGAGCAGGTGACCGTGCTTGAGTTGAAAGTCGCTCCCAGCGATCTGGGTAAAGTGATCGGTAAACAGGGCCGCACCGCGCGGTCTATCCGCACCATCCTCGGCGCGGCCGGCATGAAGCTCAATCGCCGTTACACGCTGGAGATTCTTGAGTAAAGCCCCTCCGGAGGACGCCGCCGCGCTCGCCGATTGGGTGACGGTGGCCATCCTCGGGCGTCCCCGCGGCATTCGCGGCGAGATCACCGCGATCTCGCAATCCAGCCATCCCGATCGCTTCGCCAGTCTCAAACGGGTCCGTCTCTTCGGTTCCGGTGAGCAGTACTTTGTGGAACAAGTCTGGAACCACAAGGGCATGCTCGTCTTCAAGTTCGAAGGCGTCGATTCCATGGATGCCGCCGAACCTCTGCGCGGCGCCGAAGTCCGGATTCCTCCGTCTGAGCGTGTCACCCTCGAACCCGGAGAATACTTCCAGTCCGATATTGTTGGCTGCGAATTGCGCGATCGCGCTTCCGGACGTGTGCTCGGCAAAGTAACAGGCTGGGAGGAAGGCGGCGGGCGTTCCCTGCTCCAGATCGATGGCGGCCGCTTCCTCGTTCCCTTCGTGAAAGCGATTTGCGTCAGCATTCGCCCGCAGGAAAAGCTGATCGAAACCGAATTGCCTGAAGGTCTGGAGGAACTGTGAGGTTCCACCTCCTCACCATCTTCCCCGATTTCTTCGAAGGGCCTTTCCGCCACGGCGTTGTCGCCCGGGCAGCCCAGGCGGGCGCGCTCGAATTCCGCATTCACGATCTGCGCAACTGGACGCACGATGTCCATCGCACCGTGGATGATCGCCCGTTCGGCGGCGGCGAAGGCATGCTGATGAAGGCCGAGCCCATCTTCGATGCGGTGGAATCCATCTTTCCCGAGCGCACGCCGAAACAGAAGGTCATCCTGCTTTCCGCGCAGGGCCGCAAGTTCACCCAGCAGATGTCGCGCGAACTCTCGCAGGTCGAAGAACTACTCCTGATCTGCGGGCGCTATGAAGGCGTGGATGAGCGCGTAGCCGAACGCCTGGCCGATGACGAGATCTCGATCGGCGACTACGTACTGAGCGGAGGCGAACTGGCCGCGGCGGTCGTCATCGATACCGTCGCCCGTCTCCTCCCCGGAGTTCTCGGCAACGAAGATTCCTCGATCAACGAGTCCTTCACGGAAGGCATTCTCGATTGCCCCCAGTGGACCCGCCCCGCCGAATTCCGAGGCTGGAAAGTGCCCGATGCGCTGCTGAGCGGCCATCACGCCGAAATCGCGAAATGGCGAAAACAAGCCGCGCTTGAAAAAACCGCGCGCCTGCGCCCGGATCTGCTAAACCCTACACACTGACGCGCGGCGCGATCCAAAGTCCCAGTTTTTCCCGAAGGCCTGGCGGAATCTCCACGGACTGATCGGTTTTCGGATCCATCGCCGCGATCACAATCTTTCCGCTCACCGCCACGACGCCCTTCTTCATCGCGCGATACAGCAGTTCGATGGAAGACCGGCCTATATTTCCAATACTGAGCTCGATGATGAGTTCGTCATCGAAGTAAATCGCGCTCTTGTAGTCGCACTCCACGTGAACCCGTGGAAACCCCACCTTTTCGCGATCTTCCTGAGCCCCGGCCGCGCGGAATAGCTCTATCTCGGCCGCCTCAAAATAGCGCAGCATGGCCGTGTAATGAATACGGCCACTTGCATCGGTATCGATAAAAAGAATGCGGACCGGCCAGCGAAAAACCATGTACTCCATCAAACCACGCCCGGGCTACTTGCCCGAGGGCAACGCAAACGCCACCAGATAATCCCCCAGCGGCGCGAACGCCGGAATGCCATGGCTGCCGGCGGAAATCAACAGATACTGGCGGCCATCGCGGCCGCGATAAGTCATCGGCGTAGCCCGCGCGCTGGTTGGAAGTTCGCCGCGCCAGAGCTCTTTACCGGTCTCCGCGTCGAACGCGTAGATCGCGGCGTCCAGAGTACCGGCCATGAAAACCAAACCGCCCGCGGTCGCAATCGGTCCGCCAAGCGAAATCGATCCCCGCATGCCCGCGCGGAAAATCCCCGTGGGCGATGTCCATTTCAACTCTCCCGTATCGGCATCCACGGCATTCAGAACGCCCCATGGCGGCGCAATACACGGCAATCCGCCGGGCGAAAGCAGCAGGCGCCGAGCCATGCCGTAAGGCGTGCCGCGCTGCGCTGCGAATTCCCAATCGCCATTGACGTTCCGCCCCTCCGTTTCACGTTCCCGCTCGAAGTCGGCGCGAGGAATCAGCCGGACCTCGGCGCCAATATTGTTCGTCGGAATGAACAACAAGCGGTGCCCCGGATCGAACGCTGCCCCGCCCCACGCCATTCCGCCCACGTTCCCCGGAAGTATGTACGAGCCCCGAACGCTGGGCGGAGTAAATACGCCCTCATTGCGCAGTTTCGACATTTCCTCCGTACAAAATGCGCGGTCGGCCTCCGTGGCGCCCCACGGGACACCCGGGCTCTGCGGCGCGAGCGGCTTCGGCGCAACGGGAAACGGCTGCGTCGGCGACGCCTTCTCGCCGTCCACATCGCTCTGCGGAACACGCCGTTCCTCCACACCAAAAACCGGCTTGCCGGTCACTCGATCCAGCACAAAGAAATTGCCGCTCTTGGAGCCCACGGCGATCGCCGGAATCACAGTCCCATCGCGATGAACATCAAACAGAATCGGCGGCGAAGCGATATCGTAATCCCACAAATCGTGATGCACTGTCTGGAAAGCCCACACCCGCTCCCCTGTAGACGCCTTCAGGGCAACAATCGAATTCCCGTAGAGATTATCGCCGGGCCGTTCGCCGCCGTAATAGTCGGGGCTCGGGCTGCTGACCGGCAGAAAAACCAAACCGCGTTCCGTATCGGCCGCAATCACCGACCACGTATTCGCCGCGCCCGGAGCTTTCGGATCCGCCGAAAGCGGATGCCACGTCCATTTCAGCTTTCCGGTGACGGCATCGTAACCCCGCACTTCGCCACTCGGCTGATCCACGGAACCGTTATCCGCCACGCCCGACCCAACCACGATCGTGTCCCCCACAATTGCCGGCGGCGAAGTCTCTTCATAGTCGGAGAAATGCCGCACGGGAATGCGGAGCCCACTACGCAGATTCACCTGACCGTTCTCGCCGAAACCGCCAATCGGCTTCCCCGTAGCCGCATCCAGCGCGACAAGCCGCGCATCCACCGTCACCGCGATAATCCGTCGCTTCCCATGAGCCGGCTTCCACGACGAAACGCCGCGATTGGCAAAATCCCCATACCCCTCATCGCGAGGCACTTTCGCATCGTATGACCAGCGAACCTTGCCGCTCACC
>DASYCD010000379.1:0-2986 GCA_036500405.1 Bryobacteraceae bacterium | reverse complement strand
ACCAGCGACCCAGAGGGAACCGGAAGACGCCAGGTTTGTTTTTGTTCATCGTGTCAATCACCTGTGGGCTGCTGAAAAAGCCGGATCGCAGGCCAAAGGCCTACTCCACGTACCTCTTCAGCAGCCTGCCAGTCAATTTGGAATCTGACCCGTAGGGAAAAGCGTTCTACTCGCTGATTGCGACGCCGTTAAACGCGGTTACCGTTCCGACGGGACCGGACGTAGCCGCCAGCGTCAGATCACCGTAAGCGTCGACGGCAAAAACAGCAATGCGAGCAAGGCCATCCGAAGTGGCGGTGTAAATCACCGCGAGCCATTTATTGTCCGGGGAGACAGTGATGTCGCTCGGCACGCCGGGTAAGGGCACGGATTTGTAGAAAACACCATTCTGGCCGTCGCTGAAAAAGATAGTAATGGCCTGCCCCGGGGAATTGGCCGAATACCAGATGTTCCCCTGTCCCTTGGCCAGCCAGCATGGCGCGTTGTCTGGAAATGCCGGCGCCGGGCCTGGTATGCCGGTCACGGCTCCCGCCTTGTCGAGAAGCGCAAAACTGTCCGGAACATGGGCCGGATTGAAGCCGAGAATGTCTCCCCAGAACGCCGCACCCAGCGGTGTAGCGCCGGCTCCGAGTGTCAACGCAACCCGCGAGCTTTTCCCGGCGAGGCCGCCGTCGTTCGCGAGCGGGACCTGCACAACGGACCCGTTCCCTGACTTCAACGTGACCGCAGCCCAGGTCTCGCCCACTGCGATTTGAGCAGCCGAATTGTCCAGGAGCGCGACGACGGAACCGTTGAGGCTTCCTGATGGCCAATTGTGGCTTTCGGCGCAGTTCGCACCCGCGACGAAAAGTTCTTTGGGCGCGAGCGCCACGGACACCGGATTCGTGCATCCCTGCGCCAGTTTGATCGTCCTCGCAATACGGATGAAGTTGTGATCCCGCGCGATCTGGGTCACGGTACTGGAGCCGTAGTTGGCGACGGCGCCAAATCCGTTCTGGAATTGTACAGCGCCGGCGTTTCCGCCCGCACCGCCGACGCCGCCTGTAGCAACGATGTTGACCAGGTTGAGCGAGGGTGTCGCTGTGTCGGCCAGTTTGAACACGACAAGCTGATTGGTCGTGGCATTCGTGCTCGTGAGCACGAGGATGTCCCGATTGCGCTCGTCGGCGTTAGAGAAGGCCACCGTGAGGGCACTGGCCGCGAGTATTCCGCCGATGCGACGGCGCGTGATTTTCCAACTGCTGTTCTTTCGTACGTATGGCATGCAAATCCTTTTACTTTGGGATTCGCGGCAGGCGCCGCTTTTCATCAGCAGGGTTCGCTCGGCGCCGGGAATTAGTTACGGAAGGCCTGGCGGATTAACTGTTCGGTTGGAGACGAAACGGCGAGCGGCGAGGAGAACACCTGCCGCCAGGCCCAGAGCGGGAACACCGAGGTGCCAGATGAGAATGTGAGCCGCATTCAGGATCGGGCAGTGCAGAGCCAGAGTGAAGACGCCGACCATCCCTGACAGCATCGCCGCAGTCAGGATTCCCGGTACTCTCTCCGTCAGCATCCCCAGACGCATGACTCGCCAGACCGGCACGGCAGCCAGGATCGCGCATACCGTTCCGATCGTGAGGCAGGGGACGCCCTTCCGAACGAATTGCGCCGTCGAATAATCAGGGAAAAGGACGGCAGTGACAGCGATGGCGATGGCGAATACAGCGACGAGCACGAACACAGGAGAGACGCGCCTGCGCGCGCCTGGGATGATTTCGCCCGTTAACGCCAAGGCGAGGCTTACGGCGCAGAGCAGGATGACAACGTAGTCAGCCAGCCGCTGCGATACGGTCATGGCGTGGAAGCCTTTCCATCCGATCGGAATCGCGCACGCAACGCCGAGGCAAATGAAGCAGGCTGTCATGGCGGTTACGAGAGCCCCATCCGAGGGCAACGGTTTCACCGGGTTGAGATCGCCGACAATCCGGTTCCTGATGGCTTCGACGTGTGCAGCCGAAGGCTTCGCTTCGCGTATTTCCTCGAACTCAGCGCCGTCAAATTTGGCTTCCATGGACCGGTTTCCTCATTAGCGACCGAAGCCGCTCATATGCCCTGTGAGCTTTCTGTTTCACAGCGCCTACACTCGTGCGGGTCGCCGCTGCAACTTCTTCCAACGTCAGTCCCGAAACCTTCAGCATCACAATGACCTCCTGCTGGCTCTCCGGCAATTCACCTAGTAAAGCGGCAAAATCGTATCCTTCGCGCTGTTGCGCGGGAGCCACGACTTCAGGGAGCTCGGCCACCGGGACTTCGTGACCGCTCACCCTCTTCCGTCGCCGATAGTCATCGACCCGGACTCTGCGCGCGATGGCGTACAGCCAGGGCAGCACCGGCTCAGGCGGCCGGTAACTGCGCCGGGCCGCGTGCATACGAAGCCAGAAATCCTGTAGAAGATCCTCCGCGTGAGAGCGATCTCCCACGCATCCCAGAAAAAATCGGAATAACCGTGGGCTGACAGCATCGATCAACACTCCAGCGGCCGCTTTGTCCGCTTGCTGATATCGCGTCATGAGTTCTTCGAGGGGAAGACTCACAAGCGGGGCTCAGCTACAGAATGCGTCGAAACGCCGCAAAAAGCAACGCGGGCCGACGGAAAAAAGCGACCGTAACTTTTCCGCCCCCGGTTCCGAACCCTCCAGTGAAAGCAATTTCGTAAAAGGAGCAACATGAAAAGAACGCTTGGAGTATTGATGCTGGGGGCCAGCCTTGGTTTCGTCGCAATTGCCGCCCCGCAGGACGCCACCGACAAGGGCGACAAAATGGACAGCCACAAAATGGACACGAAGAAGATGTCCGGCAAGATGGACGGTCAGAAGATGAAGCAGAAAAAATCAAACGGCAAAATGCAAAAGAACGAGACGGACTCGAAGAAGTAGAGGGCAGAGTTGTGCAGGAGTAGATCATGAAGATTCGTGTATTCATGCTGGCTGCAATCACCGCGACC
>DASYCD010000378.1:0-20381 GCA_036500405.1 Bryobacteraceae bacterium | reverse complement strand
CTCAACATCGCCGTCGGCTGTTGTCAGCACAATGATGCAGGCGCCTGGAAATTCCGATTTCAGGGTAGTCAGAATTTGCATTCCTGAGCCTGTTGCGCCTTGCAGACAGTGGTTCAGGAGCGTCACGTTCGGCTTGTGCCGGCGGAATTGCTCGATTGCTCCTGAAAACGTTGTTGCGTTTCCGATTACGAGCATGTCCGACTGGGCAGCAAGGATCAAACTCAATCCTTCCTGGAACACGGGTTGGTCGTCGACGATCAGCAGCCGAATTTGCCCGGCTCGCGAGTTTCGAGAATCCTGAGGCAACCGTTGACTCTCCGCCTGATGATCGGATTCGATGCAGTCCTGATCCCACATAGATAAAAATCTCCCGGGGCCAAACCCGTGTTCGGGGTGGCGTCCCACTCATTAGCAGGAGAGTCGAAATCGACTTCGCGGTGACAGGTTGTTTCAGATATTTTGTTGAGGCTGGATTCAGAAGATGAGATCATCAACAAGAGGCGACGATCATGATCAACCCGACCGTAACGCCGATTGCCAGCTAAGTGTCTGAAGAAAATGCCACGTCGCAGGATCGCTACGGCATCAACGCGGCTGCCGCGGAGATGCGTGAAGGCTACAGGACCGCCAACGTGGAGCGAATTCTTTCTGTGTTCGCCGACACATTGACCGATTTGAGAGCGGAGGCTCCAACGTTCTTCGGTCCTGACGGAAAGTTTGTTTTGCGAGGAAGGCTGGAAAAGCTCTTTCGGGATTTTGACGTAGACTTCGTTCCGATCATCATCAACATCATCATCGGGAAAGGGATCGCCGTTGAATATGGCTGGCACGAGATGACGCTTCGGCCCAAATCAGGCGGGCCGGCGCAGAGGAGCCGGTCCCGATACATGCAAACGTGGGTTCGAGATCCACACGACGCCTGGCGCATTGTGGTTTTCATCGATAACCCCGACCAGAAGCCGCAACTTGCCGAGGATGTGCTTGCCCCGGCTTCTGCCTCGCACGATCGCGAGAGGGATTAGGGCATCTCGCCCGCCCAGCGACGTCGGGGAAACAGAGATTCACCGCGATCCGTTCTCTCGCTGAGCGGGCCGCAGAGCGGGAGTCAGCCGTCACTTGCTATCCTTTCCTGCCGAACCGCGAAGGCTGGATCTATCCCCCCATGCCCGATGTGGCGGGAAACCCAAGAATTATGCCGATAACAATAATCGCCAACACCAGTCCGGCTATGGACGCCAGGCGAAAATCGCCTTCACGAATGAAAACGACGGCCATCACTAAGACGCGAATGATGGGGAGCGAAATAAACAAAATGATTCCCGTCCTGACGATTGGTAGTATCGGCAGAATCGCCGTATTCCCAATCCTGGAGTTAGCGCCGATCAGCGCGAGCGCAAACCCCAGGCCAATTGCGGACGCAGCGAGCCAACTTCCATAACGGAAGACGATAGCGAGTAGTTCTTCAAGCCGCCCGGCGCCATTCATAAAAAGCGCCCAATCAGGTGAATACCGAAAGCGGTGAGAAGCATTTGGATGCCAAGGATCCCCAGGATCCCCACGAAAAGCAACCGAAGCCTGTAATTCGACACAATCATGAGAATTCGAGCGCCCCAAAAGGCCCCCACCACTGACCCAAATGCAACGGGCCCGGCGACCTCGGTGACGATACTGCCTCGCATCAAGTACACGCCGGCGCTCGCCGCCGCCGTCACACCAATCATGAAGTTCGATGTCGCCGAAGAAACTTTGATGGGCAGCCGCATGACCGTATCCATGGCGGGAATCTTAAGAACGCCGCTGCCGATACCCAACAGCGCGGAAATCAGGCCGGCGCCGTACATGAGGATCATGCCGAGCGACACGCGATGTACACGATAGGAAACTTCGCGATGAAGATCCGAATCGGGATAGCTCGCGTTCAGCCGCAGCGCATCGCTCCAGTGGCTGTCCTCTGAGGGCAACCCAGCAATGGGAATGGCGCGTCTCCTCCGCATCTGGTACGCGGAAATAAACAGAATCACAGCGAATACAAAATACAGAAACGAAACCGGTACGACTCCCGCCAGCAACACTCCAGTCAAAGCACCCATCGTCGTTGCGATTTCGAGCACGATGGCGAGCCGGATATTGGTCAGCCGCATTCGCAGAAACGGGGCGGCTCCCCCGCATGAGCAGGCAATGACGGAAACAATGCTCGCGCCGACTGCGGTATGAATCTCAATGTGACCAAAAATTGTCAGGATAGGCACGATGAAAATCCCGCCCGCCATCCCAAGCATGCCGCCGAGCGCGCTGGCCGCTACCGAAACCGCGAACAACCATAAGCTGAAGCTCGCGTTCATTTTGGTGAACCATTGCTTCCCGTTGGCGAACGCCGCGCGAGCCGCGTAACGAAACGGATGTGATCCCCGCGGTAATAGAGTTTCTCGTAATCGACGGGTCGGTGATCCGTGGTGTACGACGTTCGCTCGATCAGGAATATAGGACTGCCTGCCGTTGCGCCCAGGGCTCGTGCAACCGTCGCATCAGCCGTTACAGCTTCAAGACGGTACTCCGCTTCCACCAGAGGCGTATCGTACTTCTGCTCAAGTAAGGAGAAGATCGGTTCTGTTTCCAGATCATTTTCAAGGATTCTCTCGCCAATCTCAGCCGGCAGCCAGGTTTCATCGAAAGACAAGGGAGAACCGTCTGCCAGTCGAACGCGTTGAATGCGGACCACTGGAGTTCCGGGCTTGATGGAGAGTTGGCGAGCTACCAATTCGTTCGCCGCAACGGTCTCTTTACCGATCAGCCGTGCCGACGCTTGACGCCCGAGAGACTGCATATCTTCAACGAATCCGGTCAACTCGGTCAATTCCTGCGTCATCTTGGGCTGAAGGACGTAAGTGCCCTTACCGCGCCGGATCTCGATCAATCCGCGCCCGACTAGATTCTGAATCGTCTGCCGAACCGTCGTCCGGCTCACTCCGTAGCGTTGGACCAACTGTTCTTCATTCGGTAATTGACTGCCTGGAGCAAACGCTCCCCGGCTAATTTCAGCAACAAGAATCGATTCGAGTTGCGCATAAAGAGGAAGAGCACTGTCCGAGCTAATCTCCACAATTGACATAGTGACATCATGATGTCACTATGTCAATAGATCTAATGGGGGCGAAAAGCAATGCCGAGGAGCTTGCGCAGCTGGTGGAAATCGCCCGACCAGACGGATGCATCCTCGTCGTGGTTGCCGACTCTTTCGGATATTGACCTGGAAGCGAATTAGGTACAATCTCATGTCCGGAACACCCAATTCGTTTTCAGGAAATCTTCCCCGAGACCGTAACTCGACGGACGTGTGTAGCGAACTCATCACGGGGATGGAACCTGCTCTTTTTGAGCGAGCCGAAGCGGATGGGATTATTGTCACGCTGGATCAGTGGATGGAGCGCTACCAGAAGGGCGATCCGGATGCGCCCGGCGCGCTTGTCCACGCGATCAGTCCGGGGCTGCTGCGGTTTTTCAGGAGCCAGCCGGTGAGCCGGGAGCAGGCGGATGATCTCCTGCAGGATACATGGCTGCGCATCCATAGGGTGCGGCACAGCTATCGGCCGGGCGATCCTGTCCTGCCGTGGGTCTATGCAATCGCAAGGCGCGTGCGCGTGGACGGCTACCGGCGGTCAATGCGCATCGCGGCGCGCGAGACCCCCCTGAGACCGACGGATACCGGGGCAGCCCATGAATCACCACGCCATGAACCTCCGTCCTTCGAAGCGCTCGTTGCCGCTTTGCCGGATTCGCAACGCGAGGTGATAACGATGCTGAAGCTGAGCGACCTTACTCTGGAGGAGGTTGCCCGCGCGACGTCCTCGACCGTGGGGGCGGTAAAGCAGAAAGCGCATCGTGCGTATACACGGTTGCGGGAGCTGGTGGAGAAAGGTATTCGATGAATTGCTCAGACATCGTGGCCGACCTTGCCCAGGACGCGGGTGTAAACCAGTTGACTCGTGCCGCGCGCGACCACCTTGCCGGTTGCGTGGGCTGCCGCGAGCTTCTCGCCGTGGTCGGGGTTCCGGGTTCAAAAACAGCGGCATCATCCCCGGAGAATTTGTATGCCATTGAGTGCAGGCTGGTGAGCGATCTTCGCCCGGTGCGCAGAATCGCCGCCGGAAGTCACCTCCTTGTTGGATTTTCCGGGGTGTTTCTGCTGGCTGCCGGCGTCGGCGTTTACCGCCTGGGCGCCCATGCGCTTGCGGTAATGAGTCCGCTCCAGGCCGTTACGATCCTGTGCGCTCTGGCATTCGGCTCGGCGCTTCTGGCCCGCTCCCTCGTGAATCAAATGTCGCCCGGTAGCCTGCACCGCGTGTCGCCCGGCTCAGCGCTCCTCGCCATCCCGCTGGCATTGGCTATCGTCGTTGCGGTTCTGTTCCCTCTTCACCACGAGAACCATTTCTGGATGCGCATCGGCATTTGCCTGAAGCTGGGAACGCCGGTCGGCATCCTCGCAGCGCTGCCGCTATGGTTTCTGTTGCGCACAGGCGCCGTTCTTTCGCCAAAGCTCACCGGACTTACCGCCGGCATGTTCGCGGGACTTGCCGCCACCGCAGCGCTGCAGATTCACTGTCCAAACATTGAGGCGGCGCACATTGTGCTGTCGCATCTGGGCTTCGCCGTTCTTGCATCCGCCCTCGGTTTCCTGCTCGGATCAATCGCGGAACAATTTGAAACAAACGGCAGAACAGCGTAACTTCGACGCCTCACGAAACGAAAGGAATAAGTCATGCCAACCACAAAACTCATCGTCGCTTACCCGCCCCCGAAAGATGTCGCAGCGTTCGAAGAGATATACCAAAACGAGCACGTCCCGATGGCCGTTGCAAAGCTGGAGGGGAAGACAAAGATTGTGGCCACCCGGATCCTGCAATCCACGCAGGGCGATGCGCCGCTCTACCGGATTGCCGAAATCCACTTTCCGTCGATGGCGGCGCTTCAGCAGTGCGCTGCCTCCGAGGGCGCCCGGGAGACTCTGGCCAACGCGGCCAAAATATCAACCGGTGGACCTCCCATCATTCTGATCGCCGAAGAGGACACGTTCGAGTTTTAATCCGCGCGGATCTGGGCGGGCTATTTCTCGGCAGCCTGTTCGCGGGGCTTCCCTCGAAAATTGTCGATCGCAAACGGCCCCGCACCCTCCAGCGCGAGCGTCAGGATCGCGACAAAGTAGAGGAGATCGAGCTCGTAGCCCACCGGACCAAACGTCGCGCCGGATGGCGTCGCATCCAGAAGCCTGATGGAGCTGAAGCCATACCGGAAGTGTACGGTTGCTGTCGCGACGATCAGCACGGAAGCCATGGGAATGCTCGCCCAGGTAACGAACGCACCCAGGAAGACTGCGAGACCGCCCAGAATTTCCGTGATGATCGTCAGCCACGCGGCGGTTGCCGGCATGGGAACATTCAGGTGCTGCAGTATGGTGGCGAAGCCCTCCGGTCCACGGCTGAGCTTCGCATAGCCGTGCGCCATGAACCCAAAGCCCACCACCAGGCGAAGCGCCAATAGCGCCCACCGGCCAGCTTCTTTTTTAGTCATCATTGTTCCATAGCCTCCAGATCGTGCATGGTGGCGAAGATCGCGCGATGCAACGCACCGCCGTTTCGCGCTCCGCTTACGTAGCCATAGCCAAACCCAGGGTTTCGTCTTACTTAGTGCGCTTGGGCATCGCCTCGATAATTTCCGCCGCCGTAGTCCGTCCGCCATGTTCCCTGACGGTCTTTGAGAAGAAGATAAGCCCGTCCTTGCCGATCAGGAACGTGGAGGGGAAGGCCGTCTCGCTCGGCGCGTTCCATCGCAGGCCGTAGGCGTTGGTGAAGGCGTAGCCTGGATCGAGCACCAGGTCAAAATCGGCAGGCAGCGTCTTGCCTACCAGGAACTCGTTGGCTTTGCCCTTCAAATCCTGCGGCGGCCCGGGATAGACCAGCACGACATGTGCGCCAAGCTCCGTGAAACGCTGGGCGTTGGCGATAAAGTCCTGAACCTGCCGGTTGCAATAGGGACACTGATAACCCGGATATCCGCGAAGCACGACGAGAACGACGGGACCTTTCGTCATAACCTCCGAAAGCTGGACAACCTTGCCCTCGGGCGTAGACAGCTTGAAATCCGGCGGCCGCTCACCAACCATCGGTGGCGTAGCGGCATTGGCAATCGAGAGGCTGGCGATGCATGCCAGCAGGAGCGCAGCGAGTGTTTTCATGAGTGAAGCCCTTTCAGTAGAACCGTGGCGATAGAACGCCTCATGCAGAGTTCGCTGGAGATTCCGAAAAGTTACGCGTTTGGACGGGAGCGGAAATAAAGCTTGTCCCGGGAGGACAGGATCTGGAATCCATTGCGTTCAGGGCGTGAAACAGCTCGGTATTGAAATCCAGGTCATCACTGTACTCACAGGAGTTCCGAGGGTGGCGAAGCGAGAACGGTGGCTATGAAACCACCCTAAGCTACCGTCTGAGCAAATGCGGCGGGCAGCTGTGACGACACGACACCTGGCCCCACAAAGGCCAGGCCGTGAAACCGGAAAGCATGCAGGAGCAGGAGCGGATGCTGTTCTTTTCCTCAGGTCGGAACGCCGGGGAAAACTGAGGGGTATCATGAATGCGTCAGCGCTGGAAGAACAGCGACAGCCTGCCGTTTCCAGGGTTTCGAATTTTCCATGGCCTCGAACTCCATCTCGATATCTCTGTTGGTACTTGCAGGTCGCAAAACCCGTCAATCATGCTCCCGATCATCGTTCTTGCCTCACGGGAAGGCATAGAACCATGGCGCGAAATGTCCCCGAGAGCCTTGCGCAGGAGGAACTGATCCGTGAAATATGCCGGGGTCAAACCGAACTGTTTTACGAGCTCATCAAGCCATTTGAACGGACCGTCTTCTCCGCTGCATATTCAGTACTGAACGATGTGGCCGAGGCGGAAGACGTAGCACAAGAGGCTTTCCTGAAGGCACTGAAAGGTCTGCCGGGCTTTCGGGGAGAATCGAAATTCAGAACCTGGTTGATTCAAATCACCCTGAACGAGGCGCGCCTGCGATACCGGCGACGCCGCGGTCATGTGCATGAGTCATTGGACGAGAGCAGCGGGAGCGAGGACGGCGATTGTATTCCCAGAGACCTCGCCGACTGGCGGGACATCCCGAGCGAAGCATTGGCCCGCAAGGAATTGCGGCAGAGAATTGAGCAGACATTGCTTTCTCTCAAGCCGATCTATCGCGAGGTTTTGATCTTCCGCGACCTGGAACGCTTCAACACCGAGGAAACGTCTCAAATTCTTGGCATCTCGAAGGATGTGGTGAAAACCCGCCTGCTTCGAGCCAGGTTGCAGATGCGCGAGGCGCTGGCCCCCGGATACGATGGAAATTGGACTGCGGAAATGATGGGGAACAGACGAGTCAGGCCGTGGTAGCTTTTGGACAAGGAACAAACGCGTGGAGCCGGTGATTGTAGAAATCAGCTGCGTGGAGGTATGGCGTGAGATTTCTAACTACGTCGACGACGACGTAGAGCGCGACCTCAAGGCCCGAATAGAGCTTCACCTCAGGAATTGCAAACACTGCAGAGCCGTCCTTGATGGAACGCGGAATACGGTGCGCTTGATGACGGATGGAGAATGGTATCCATTGCCGGGCGGGTTCAGCGAGCGGCTTTTCCTGCGACTCTCGTCTGAGTGCCGCAAGAACGAACCCTAGTGTTTGTTGAGATCGTGGAGAGCGCCTAAGGCAAACAACACGTCCCCCGCCAGTCTCGGCGTTTGGTCAGTATTATCTATGTAGACGGCGATGTGCCACTCCCGATTCCGGCCCTGAACCCACGCCTCAACGTATCGAATACGCCTGTTGCTTTAAGTGCTGCATTGCCGGCAGGAGCAGGAAAGGTCGGGCAACCTTCGCTCAGATCGGTGAACGCATCCGCGTAGATCGGTGAACGCATCCGCGTAGATCGAGAGAATCCCATCCACGTCGGCGGCCCTGTAGCCTTCGCGTAGTGCGGTCTTCGCCACATGATCGCGTAGCGACTGTCTCTAAAGCGTGCCTCGGTGATCACCTGAAAACCGGCCAACCGTGATCAGTTCAAAACCGGCCAACGAAGCGGGTCCGGGAACAACTGCAGTTATATCTTGTCCGGCGTCGTAGAGCAACCTCCTTTGTGGATGTCGTGCGCCGGACGCCATAAAACCCGGAGCAAAGATGGTGCCGGTTACGATATTCGGGATGGGTACTCTTGCGCGGCTGATCGTCCTAATGATCGCGGGTTTGCTGTCCGCGTGTGGATCTGCGGGTTTCAAGGCGAATTCGTCACCGTGCGCCTCTGTGGATCGGACGCTAACAGAAGAGCGTAAAAAGGCGTTGGCACCGGTTATAGCGAAGCAGTTGAGTGTTGCCAGTGTGGATGTCCTTCAGTCGTTCGCAAACGGCGGGTGGAACATCATCTACGTCGATACCCACGAGAGTGACGAGGCCTTTGTGTTTTTCCCCGGTGAACCCGGCGCGATTCACTACCTGACGTTATGGGGAGGTGCCGCCACGGAGAACGAAGAACAGGAGATTAAGGACTGGACCACCAGGAATGCGCCGGGCATTCCCCGGGATCTCGCCAGTTGTTTCGCGTGGCATGTCACGCGCGATCGTGATCGATAAAAAGATGTAGACTAACTTCACCTGAGCGGAGGGTACGGCAACGCAGGGATGCGACCGGAGCGCCGTTCAGGGGCCGGAATGAAGGGCGGCGTCAGCCGCCCTCTGCGCCCATTCTGGCGGAAAGCGGTAAATCCCGGGAGCGCGAGGGCAGCGCCCTCGCAGTGAGTGAGCTACATTTCCTTAGGATTCTGGCGCCGTTTTAGTGCGCCAGCTTCGCGGGCCGCACTTGAGCACGTGTCCATGATGCAGGAGGCGATCCAGCATCGCGCTCACCGCCGCAACATCGCCCAACAGCTTGCCCCAGTCTTCAACCGGTCGATTGGAAGTCAGCAACGTGCTGAACCGTTCGTAGCGGCGCATGATGATTTCCAGCAGGTCTTCCGCCGCTGTGTGCGGAAGCTTGCGCATGCCGAAATCGTCGATGATGAGCAGCGGCACAGTCGCGATTGAGGTCATATACTCGCTGCGCGTCCCATCGGCGACGGCCTCGGCCAGCTCGTCGAGCAGGACGTGGGTTTCGCGGTAGAGCACCTTGTAGCCCTGATGAATCGCGGCGTGTCCGATTGCCTGCGCCAGATGGCTCTTGCCCGTTCCGCCGGGACCGAGAAACAAAGCGTCTTCCCGCTTGTTGATGAAAGTCGCGGTCGCGAGGTCGAAAACCAGACTGCGATTGATCTTCGGGTTAAAGGTGAAGTCGAAGGTGTCGAGCGTCTTGTCGGGATCGCGGAATCCGGCCTGTTTGCGGCGACGCTCCAGCAGCCGGTCGGAGCGACGTGTCAGTTCATCACTGACGAGGCAGGAAATCAGGTCGATGGGTGCCATGGTTTCCGCCTGAGCCTGGCGCAGGCGCGTTTCGAGGACATCGGCCATGCCGCCAAGGCGCAGTTGGCGAAGCGAGCGTTGCAGTTCGATAGTGTTCATGTTTGTTTCTCCGTACTTGTTCGTTTCTCGATGAGATCGCGATACAGAGTGAGTTGCCGGATGAGCGGATCGACCTGCCGCAGGTTCAGCGGCAGTTGCAGATTACGTTCCAGATAACGGCGCACAAAGTGGTATTCGCAGGCGCCTGTTTCCAGTCCCATCGCGCAGGCCTCATCTGTGGAGGCCATGCCGTACTTCTTAGCAAGCGAGAGCACACCGAGAATGCGTCGCACGGCGGTCTCGCCGTGGTTCCGATGCATGCTCTGGCACAGAGCGCCGATATGGGCTCCGGCCTTTTCGGCGCGCGCCAGCAGTTGCTGTGTGGTTAGCGGAGTCCGGCGTGGGCGATCCTCATCCTTGATGCGATGACGGCCGCGCTGTTCCCGTAGGTGTTCGCGCAGAAGTTGCCCCGTAAGTGGATCGATTAGGCGAACGTGGGAAGCATTCCACTGCACGCGAACACGCCGGCCGATCCAGCCCGGCGGAGCACCGTAGTATGCAGCTTCAACCTCCACGCATCCGTCCAGATGCACCGTACGTTCGCCGCTCTGGTAATAACGGAATGGCTCAAGGGGCAGCGGGAGAAGAACAGGACGTTCTTCGGCGAACATCACCGAAACCTGCCGTTTGGTCGTGCCGTGAATGCGCGTATCGGCCCAACGTTCCTCCCATCGGTCGAGGTACTCCTGAGCTTCTTCCAGACTCTCGAAGCGCAGGCCCTTCAGTGGCGTCTTCTTTGCGTGGGCAACACCAGCTTCCACTTTGCCTTTGCGGTCCGGGTCCCGTACGCGACAGGGCAAAGCGACCGCGTCATAGTGATGAAGCACGTCCCGGTACAACGGGTTCAGCGAAGGATCATAAATGTCGGGCGTGAGCACGCCCTCGCGCAGATTATCGAGAACAACAACACGCGTCGCGCCGCCCAGCCTGCGAAACGCCTTCTCGTGCAGTTCGGCCCAGACTCGCGTACTGGAGCGGAACACGAGGAAGCGAACGGACTTTCGGCTGTAGCCGAGAGTCAACACGAACAGCCGCGTCCGGCGGTACTTCCCTGTCTGCGGATCGCGCACCATGGGGCCGGAGCCGTAATCGACCTGCGCTTCCTCGCCGGGCGGAGTGGTGATTACCACGCGCGCCTCCGGCGCTGACGATCCCCGGAGCTTCCCGGCGAAACGTCTTACGCTCTGGTAGCCGCCGGTAAAGCCGTGATCATCGACCAGCTCCTGCCAGATGGCTTTCGCGTTACGCCCGCGGGAAAGACCCAGCTCAATGACTTCCCGCCACGGCTCGCATGCGCTGGCAGAGGGGGACCGGCCCGGAACCGGATCGACTGCGACAGGGTTTTCGCCGGTGGACTCCGCGCCAAAGTCGGTGATCACCTCGTTGGCCGGTTTTGCCGGATCGCGCCGACCCCAGGCACCGGGCGGCCGAACCGGAATGCCTGCGGTCCTCAAATAACCGCCGACCGTTTCCCGCCGAATGTGTACGGCCTTTTCAATGCGCCGCAGCGACCAGCCCAGCCGTCCCAGCGCGATGACTTGTTCTCTCTTTTCCTGGCTCAAGACATTGCTCACGTTGACGGAGGGTATTCCCCACGTCAGGGTCAATGTCCCGGATTACTTACTCCGTTGGCCGGCTTTCAGGTGATCACCATTGGCCGGTTTGGGTGATTCCCAAGGCGTGTTCCTCGTAGAAGCGAGTTCGAAACGTATCCATCACCGGGAGCCACCGAAATTCGTAGTAAAAATAAAAGGCATAGCCGCCGGCGATATCCTACTCTTTTTTAAAGACCAGCAGGATGAAAATGAAAAACAAATAAGCGAGTCGACTCTTAGTCGATATACGCGCTCAGCGATCTTTAATTGACATGGGAAATTGCGCTCCAAACTCTCGACGCGGGTGTGGTGATTGAACCTGCCAGCGCAGCTATTAACGGGTCTGATCACGCGGCAGTATGCAGGCGCAATGATCTTTAGATGCCAAAAAGACTCGAACTTCTCGCGCAGTTCGCGAGCCAGGCACAGGCCGCTGCTCCGGGTTCGTGTGGCCTCATTGACTGCAACTGGAATAATTGAGCCGAGCGCCGCGATCGCGTATCGAGCTTGCTGGCACAGCGGCAACGCCTTCTACTGACCACCGCGCCGGTTGGTTGCCCGCGAATTACGCTTTGGCGCCGAATTCAGCAGATTCTCCACCAGGGCTTCGGCCAGCCACTCCTCGTATCGCCGCGATGACCATCCGCGTTCGCAAACCAACATTCGATACACATCCGGCCCTGTAAACATCCAGAAGATGTCGCGGGCCGTGCGGTGATCGAGATCTGACCGAAGCCTTTTGGCTTCTCCTAACGAGATGATCAGGATTTCCTGTCTCCCATAGCGCAGGTCTTCTCGCTGCCGTGCGAGCTTCGCAAGTTCGGGCGCCACCACGCCGGCGCCACGCAACAGATCGAACGTCGCGCACTGTGCTTCGTGTATTTGCCTCGCTATCCCGGCAGCGGAGCGAAGGCGCATTTCAGGGTCTGCCGTGCTCAGCGTACGCCGTACGGCGTCCTCATACGCCGCTCCGAAAGTGGATTGGTCGAGAAGCGCTGTCAGAATTCCCGTCTTCGATTTGAAGATGGCGTACACGCTCGGGGCAGAAACCGCCGCCCGTCGCGCGATAGCCTCGATCGTCATCCCGGCATAGCCGTCGGCCTGCAACAGTTGCCGCGTGGCTTCGATGATACGTTGCCTGGTGTCACCCGCCTGCCGGTCGCGGACTGGTGACTGGTAGGCGCGACTTTTCTTTTTCGCCACCCCGGAAAAATTGTAGCATCCTTTATTGAGTATAGTAATCTATATTCAATGTGAGGAGGCAATCATGAAGCTGGTCATACTGGGCGCGACAGGCGGCACGGGTCAGGAACTGATCCGTCAGGCCATTGAACGCGGTCATTCGGTCACCGCGTTAGTAAGATCCCCCGAACGGCTGACGAAGTTCGGGAATCGGATCGATGTGAGGCGGGGAAATCTGCTGGATACAGCCGAGTTGGCGTCGGCTGTCGAGGGCCGGGACGCGGTGGTCTCAGCCTTCGGCCCACGAACGCCGGTGTCCAAAGCGGACGCTCATCTTTTGGAGCAATTCGCGCGGGTCCTCACGAAAGCCATGTTGAATACAGGGGTCGGACGCGTCGTGGCAGAGTCGGTCGCATTCCTGTTCAGGGATTCCATTATGCCTCCGGCCTACCTTCTCGGCCGCTTGTTGTTCCCCCGCACAGTCGCCGATGCAACAGCGATGGAGTCGGTTTTTGTGCAAAGCGGCCTCGACTGGACCATGGTTCGGCCGCCGGAGCTCACAAACAAGCCCTTCACGGGGCAGTATCGCGTGCAGGAGGGCCATCTGCCTTCTTTTGGCTTCAAAATTTCGAGGGCGGATGTCGCGGATTTCATGCTCAAGGCAGTCGAGAACCACATCGCAAGCCGTAGAGTCGTCGGAATCTGCAATTGATATTACATCTGCAAATGGTGGGAAACCGCGGTGGGACTTCTCACGCTCCATTTAACGACCACGGGAGCAGTCTCGTGGGCACTCCCGGCATAGGTCCGCAACTACTACTCAGGAGTAAAAATGACTGTCTACTCGCTTGTTCTCTTCGTCCATGTCGTCGCCGTGCTGACGCTTTTTTCAGCGCTGAGCCTGGAGGCTCTTTCGCTTTTTCGTTTGAGACGAGCTTCTGGCTTGCCTGAGATCCGGCTGTGGATTGAGCCGGTTCCAGGTTTGCCATCGATTACCGGAAGCTCGCTACTCGTCACATTGCTTTCCGGAATTTACCTCGCCGTCCAGATGTCAGCTTTTGGTGGAGCATGGCCAAAGGTCACGATCGCAGCCCTCTTCCTGATCGCGCCGCTGGCTGCGATCTCCGGCAGACGTATGCGCGCGATACACCGTGCGAGTGCTTCGACAGCCGCGATGATTTCGGATTTGCGCGGTCGTCTGCGGGATCCGCTCCTGAAGATTTCGCTCGACATCCGAATCGCTGTCGTCCTCGGGATCGTCCTCCTCATGGACGCAAAGCCTGGGTTGTGGGAGTCGGTCGGAATTGTGGGAACGTCCGTGGCTCTTGGTCTTCTGGCGGCGTTCCTCGTCTCGTCCCGCGCATCCTCCACCCGTTGAACGACCCACTCAGGAACGTCCGCCGCCGATCCGTAATCTGCGCTTCCCCGAATAACGCCCGATGAGTGCGCCTAAGATCACGGTAGCGATGATCGCCGCGCCGTGCGCCCCCAGCGCGTGCCACGGGGTCGAAACGGGGCATGCGACGCGCCATCCCGCATTGATCGCGAGCCCTGCGCCGGCGCCATACAGGGCGCCAGCCGCAGCCGGCCGGACCGCGAGCGAATTTCGAAACACCCGGCTAAAAAACAGGACCAGGATTCCCCCAGCCAGCGTACTGCCGATCCCACAGCCCAGCCCCATGATCCACGGCGAGTCATGCAGCATTTCGTTGACTTTGGGCGGGACGCCCAGCAGAGGTTCGCTGGCATGACTTGTCGAGAAGGTCAGCAGGGTAACAAATACGACAACCAAAGACGCCGCGAACGCGGCAACGTAAACCATGCGCCTCGGCAGTCTGCCAGCCGGCGTGCTTTCGCGCGCGGCGATCCAGACGAGCGCGATCGCCAGCACGAATTGCGCGGCGGAGGCTCCCCATGCCAGGAGTGGTCCTAATACGCTCAAGTCGTGACGGGGCCCAATCGCCAGCAGGATCAACGAGGATACCAGGAGAGCAAGAGGGACCATTCGCAACGCGAGTTGAAGCGGTTGCGGCGACGGCTGGACGGGCCTGATGTCCTGAGCGATCGCCCGCATCAGCGCTTCCGGTGGTTTCGGCGAACGTTCCATCATGCACGAGCCCTTTGAAAATTGTTGAGCGCCACGCGCAGGTCCGCCATTCCCCGGCTGGCGCGCGCACGAGCCGCCGCGGCGCTGATGCCCAGCATCCCGGCGATCTCCTCAAAACTGAACCCCCACTCATGGTGCAGCAGGAGCGCTTCGGCCTGATCCGAAGATAAATGCGCGATACCTCTGCGGATCTCGTCCTGTGAACCCAGCCGGTCAGCTTCCGGAAGGACGGGAAAGTCAGGCAACTCTTCGCGCGATTCATGAATCTTTGCCCATTGCCGGGCCGCACGCCGGTTCATCAGAAAGACGTTTCGCGCCAGACCAAACACCCAGGGCCTGACCGCATAGGCCGGGTTGTATGCCGCTCTCGATCGGTGCATCTGAAGAAATGTTTCCTGGACAAGATCATCGGCGATCCCGGAGCCGTACGCGAGATGCGACAAATAGCGGCGCACGCCCGGCGCGAGCTCCGCGTAGATCTCCTGAAATGCTTCCAGTGATCCGCCCTGGTAGCGGATCATCAGGTCGCGAAGCTCCTGATTGCCTTCGCTCACTACTTACCCTCTTTGCCGCGCGAGGCGTCTTTGTGACCGGATTCCTGCGGGAAATCGATCATTTGTGATCGTGTCACAAAGCGGGCGCCGCGGGCAAATATCAGACAGGCGAGCAAAACACCGCCAAAACAAACTGAATCGAGGTTTTCAATCGTGAAACTACTGCTTCCCTTCCTTATGTCTGTGCTTCCAATAGCAACTGTGCTGGCGCAAACCCAGGCTCCCTCACCCCAGCCGCCTTCCGGCTTGCCTTCACCCACAGTCACCGAAGTGATGGTCATCCTGACGGCGAAGCAGGGCGTGACGCTTCAGCAGATCATGAGCGTTATACCGGCTGAAATCCAGGCCACCGTGAAGCTGTATCTCACCGGTAAGATTCGCCAGTGGTATTCGCGGGGTGACGGCAAAGGCGTGATTCTTTTCATTGACGCGAAGACGGTGGACGAAGCCCATGCCGTCATCGACGCGATGCCCTTGTCGAAAGAGAACCTCACGGACCACGAGTACATTCCCGTGGGCCCTCTCATGCCGCTCGGCATGCTGATCGGCGCTGGGCCCGCTCATCCATAAGCGTCATGATCGACTCTTTCAGGCGCAAAGTTGTGATCGTTGGTTCGGCGACCGCTTTCGCGGCGTGGCTGTTCGCGATTGTCCTGCTGGCATCGCAAAATGTGTTTCGTACTGATGTTGGGTCTCTGGGCGTTCCCGCTGTGATGCTCGGAGCGCTCACGGGCGGTGGCGGAATCGTGTTTCTCACCGTGCTGATTCCGGGCTACGGTGTGCCCCGCAGTTTCCTGATCCACTCGTACTCACTGATTGGCCTGTTTCGCAGGAGCTCACATCCGGCGAAGCAGGCGGAACCAACCCGGTACCGGCTCCATCCAGACACTCTGGTGCGAGACAGCGCGTGAAAGGACAAATCATGCCATCTAACATTTTGTTCGCAACCAGCGTCATATTCGGCCTGGCTGTTTGGGGAGTAGTGGTTTGGAGCTATATTTGGCCGGCGATAAGAGAACAACCGATCCCTGGGAACCTGAAGCCCCTCCTGCTGTTGCATGCGTTCCGGTTTCTCGGGCTCGCGTTTGTGGCGCCGGGTGTCGTGTCCCCCCAGCTGCCCGCGGCATTTGCTCAGCCGGTAGCTTATGGTGATTTCATCGCTGCCGTTCTCGCTTTGCTCGCCCTGGCTACCCTCGGAACTCCCGTGGGTACAGTGGTGACCTGGGTTTTCAATACCGTCGGAACGGCGGACCTTCTGTTCGCCTTTTACCTGGGAGCCCGCATAGCGCTCCCCGATACGCAAGGCTTGCTGGGCGCCGGGTATTTCATCCTGATGGCGTACGTGCCTCTTCTGCTCATCACGCACGGCCTGATGTTTCGAATACTGCTGCAATCGAAGGCTGCCGCGTCTCGCGGCAATCTGAGTGCCGCTTGATGTCGCGCCGACGCAACAGACGCCTCGGTGGCGCTATCCACGCGGGTGGCAAGGCGCGAGCGCACGGCTCGCCGCTATCCCCAAATGGAACTCGGCCGAGTTCTCGCCTGTTCGAGCGTTCTGAGCTGAAGACTCACGGCGTCTGGCGGAGATTGGCGGAAAGAAGCAACGTTCTCATATTGTGTTACTGGATCAGCCTGAGGCCGTGGCTGGGTGAAGCTGAACCCCGCTCGACTCTTCCGCTGCGGTCCCCTCCGGACCAGTTCCTCGCCGGACTCCATCCGGCACATGCACGCAACGCAGATTGGTTTGCAGTCCCAAATAAGCTCGCTATAGATGCCGCAGTATGTACAAGGTTGTCGATGCATCATAACCAGATGCTATCTTTAGCCCGGCATGCGCTACAAGAGAGATGGTTACAGGACTTAAGGCCCAGTACAGAAAATCACGAAGTCCAGAGCCGGGAACGCGCCTGGAGACGGTGGAGACGCGTGATTCCGGCATTCCTCAGAAGCGCTCGACCGGCCTGACGCCTGTTCGCCGATCGCGATATCTTAATACGTGATGCGAATTCCCCTGAAGCTGCTGCCCGCAATCTTTCTCGCCCTCCAGCTCTGCGCCCAGGAAACGATACCCCTCCATACGGAAATGAAGCCCGATCCCACTGCGCCGGCCGAACAGGTACAGGAGCGCGGTAAGAACGGCGTGACGGACCGCTCCATCACGAACGTCAATCAACCCACCGTGACGGTTTATCTCCCGTCCGGCAAAGCCACCGGAACGTCGATCGTGATTTGCCCAGGCGGCGGTTATCAGCACCTGGCTATCGATAAAGAAGGTCACGACATCGCACGCTGGCTGAACACCATCGGCATCGCCGGCATCGTCCTGAAATACCGGCTTCCGGGCGCCGCCGCCATGACCCACGGCGCGGATCTGCAGGCGGAAGCCCAGGGCGCGCACGTGGCCATTGAAGACGCCGAGGCCGCAATCGAGCTGGTGCGAAAGAATGCTGCCCGATGGAATCTGAAACCAAATGCCGTCGGTCTGATGGGATTTTCAGCCGGCGGTCACCTGGCGGCGATGATGGGCATGGTTGCGCCGAAAACGAGCCGACCCGACTTTCTGGTTCTCGGATATCCCGCAATTCCTCCCGTTCTCGGCGTGACGGCGCAGACGCCCCGCACATTCCTCGTGGCGGCGGATGACGATCCCGCGGTGAATCCGGCGGAAAATGCCGGCCGATTCTTCGCCGCTCTTCGCGCCGCAAAAATACCGGCCGAATTGCACATCTATTCCTCGGGCGGCCACGGATTCGGAATAGTGAAGAGCGGGAAGACTTCGGAAGCCTGGCCCACCGCGCTGGTGGCGTGGCTCAAAGAAGCCGGCCTCGACTAAGATCGCCGCACAACTAGAACCGCCTTGTGGCACTAAACGTGCATTAATGCACTGACCCATGAAGCGGAGTGCGGAATCTACATCTCTCTTCCCAAAAGCGACATCAACCGCTGTGCAAAGTGAGATGGAGAGCAGAATCGACGCACTCGACTGGAGCGCGACAGCGATCGGCCCTCCGGATCGATGGTCGCCGGCGCTCAAAACCACAGTCCGGATTATCCTCGCAAACCGCTTCCCCATGTTGCTATGGTGGGGGGCCGATTACGTCTCCATCTACAACGACGCCTATATCCCGATTCTGGGGCAGAAGCATCCATGGGGCTTGGGCAAGCCGGTCCGCGAATGCTGGTCCGAAATCTGGGGTGTCCTCCGTCCCCTGATTGATACGCCCTTCTTCGGAGGCCCTTCCACCTGGAGCGAGGATATTGAGCTCCACATCAATCGCGCCGGATTCACCGAAGAAACGCACTTCACCGTCGCCTATAGCCCCGTGCCCGATGAAACCGCGGAGCGAGGAATCGGCGGCGTGCTCGCCACCGTTCACGAGATCACGGCAAAGGTCGTGAGTCAACGGCGCGGCATCGCGCTTCGGCAACTGTCCTCGGCTGTGGAAGCAAAGAGCGCGGAAGAAGCTTGCAAAACTGCGGCGGAAAAACTGGCGGCGCACACGAAAGATATCCCGTTCGCTTGGATCTATCTGTGTGGTGAAGATGGAACAGTTCGACTGGCGGCCGCCGCCGGCGTGGAAAACGCCACTGCGCTGGCGCCGCTGTCGCTGAATGTCGCCGATCAGTCGTCCGCGTGGCCACTCCGTCAGGCACAGGCGACAGGGCAGATCGAGTATGTCGATCTGGCGTCACGCTTTACGAACATTCCCAAAGCACCCTGGGACGAAGCGCCGCGCGAGGCCGCGATCATTCCGATCCGCTCGCACCACGCGGGCCAGGTCGCCGGGTTCCTCATTGCCGGCCTTAGTCCGCGGCTGCTGCTGGATGACTCCTACTCAGATTTTCTGAAGCTCGTCACTTCCCAGATCGCCACAGCGATTTCAACCGCAGTGGCCTATGAGGAAGAGCGCCGCCGCGCCGAAGCGCTCGCTGAGATCGATCGCGCCAAGACCGCGTTCTTTTCCAACGTCAGCCACGAATTCCGCACACCGCTGACGCTCATGCTGGGTCCTCTCGAAGAGATGCTGCGCGAGCCCGGGCTCCCGGCGCCGGATCGAGAGCGCGCCAACATCGCTCACCGCAATAGTGTACGGTTGCTGAAACTGGTGAATTCGTTGCTGGACTTTTCGCGGATGGAGGCCGGACGCGCGAAAGCAATGTATGCCCCGGTGGATCTGGCGGCGCTCACCAGGGATCTGGCGGCGAACTTCCGTTCGGCGCTCGAGGCGGGCGGACTCAGCCTGATCGTCGACTGCGATCCGCTGCCGGAGGAGTTCTACGTCGATTCTGAGATGTGGGAAAAGATTGTCCTGAACCTGCTCTCGAATGCCTTCAAATACACCTTGCAGGGTTCGGTCACGGTCAGCCTGAAGATGGAAGAAAATCAGGCGGTACTTCGCGTCTCCGATACCGGCATCGGAATACCGGCCGCGGAACTTCCCCACCTCTTCAAACGATTTCACCGGGTGGAAGGCGCGCAGGGGCGCTCTCATGAGGGCACGGGGATCGGTCTGGCATTCGTGCAGGAACTGGCGAGAATGCACGGCGGCGCCGTTTCGGTGGAAAGCGAAGAAGGAAGCGGAAGTACGTTCGCCGTCCGGGTACCGATGGGGAAATCGCACCTCCCCGCGGAGCATCTTCAGCCGCCGGCGGAGCGGTCGCCGTTAACCACCCGGTCCGATGCGCATGTGAAGGAAGCCTTCGGATGGCTCTCGGGAGACGCGGAGCGCGTGGCTGGTGTCCATTCGGACACGGCAGTCAACGGCAAATCGCGCATTCTTCTCGCGGATGACAACGCCGACATGCGCGACTACGTCACGCGTCTGCTGCAGGATAGGATGCGCGTCACCGCATGCGGCAACGGCCGGGATGCTCTCGAGAGCGCACTCGCAGATCCGCCGGACCTCATTCTGAGCGATGTCATGATGCCGGTGCTGGACGGCTTCGGCTTGCTGCGCGAGTTGCGCGCCGATCCCCGCACGCAGACAATCCCGGTGATTCTGCTTTCAGCGCGCGCCGGTGAGGAATCGCGAATCGAAGGCGTTGCGGCGGGGGCCGACGATTACCTGGTCAAGCCGTTCAGCGCGGGCGAACTCCTGGCGCGCATCACTACACATCTGGAACTGGCGCGCGTGCGGCAGGAAAACCTGGTGGCCATGCGGCGTTTGCAGGACGTCAGCACGAAGCTGATTGGTGCGGGCGGTTTCGAATCGCTGCTTCGCGAGATTATCACCGCGGCGACGGCCATTGTGGGCGCGGAACTCGGCATCCTGCAGCTCAGGGAGGTCAACAAGCTGCGAGTGGCGGCGCAGACCGGCCACCAGCCCCCCTTTCTGGAATTCGTCTCGAATGGCGAGTCCG
>DASYCD010000377.1:0-11333 GCA_036500405.1 Bryobacteraceae bacterium | reverse complement strand
CGATGTCATCATGCGCCATCGCAGCGCGCCGGTGATCACGATCGTCGCTAAAGTCCTCGAAGCGGTGCGCAGCTGGAGTGCTTCGCCCGAGCAGGCTGACGATATGACTCTGATGATCGTCCGGAGCCTTGCGTGACGCCGATCCTCACGGTGGCCGAGATGAATGCCGCCGATCGCGCCACCATCGACGCGGGAATTCCGGGCATCGTTCTGATGGAAAATGCGGCGCATCGCGTTGTCGAATACATCGAGCAGCACTTCGCGCCCGTGGCTGCGCATCATATTGCTGTCCTCTGCGGCAAAGGCAACAACGGCGGCGATGGACTCGCGATCGCGCGCATTCTTCATATGCGGTTTCATCCACAGCACCTCGAAATCGTTCTGATTCCGCAGCCCTCCGAACTCGCCGGTGATGCGGCCGTCAATCTCAGGATGCTGCATGCGGCTGGCCTGCGGGAGAAGCGATGCCTGAGCATGACGCCGACCCTGATCGTTGATGCAATTCTCGGCAGCGGGCTGAAGGGTCCGGCGAAGGGTCCCGCTCTCGATGCAATCCGGTTGATCAACGGGTTCACAGAGGCGAAAATCCTCGCGGTCGATATCCCTTCGGGTCTGGCGGGTGACAGCGCTACGCCGCCGGGCGAATGCGTCCGCGCGGATGCCACGGTGACGTTCACATCGCCGAAAATCTGCCATGCGTTGCAGCCCGCGCGCGGTCTGATGGGCGATCTGCACATCCGCCAGATCGGCACGGCGCCGGGCCTGCTTCCGCAGACGCAGCTTGCCCTGATTGACGCGCAGAGCATCGCCTCGCTTTTCGCGCCTCGCGCTACAGACTCGAATAAAGGCCGCTACGGTCATGTCCTCGTCATTGCCGGATCGCGCGGCAAGTCGGGGGCCGCGGCAATGTGCGGCATGGCAGCTCTTCGCGCCGGCGCCGGGCTCGTTACTGTCGCCTGTCCGAAATCCGCGCTCGATGCTGTCGCCGCCGCCGGTCCTGAAATCATGACGGAGCCTCTGCGCGAAACCGCATCCGGCGAAATCGCGCGCGATGCGCTCGATGTCATCCGCCGTCTCGCCGAGAAACGAACCCTGATCGCGATTGGTCCCGGCATCGGTACCGATGCGGAGACCCGCGAAGTTGTCGCCGCACTCTACGCCAGCAGCGACAAGCCGATGATTATCGATGCCGATGCGCTGAATTGTCTGGTGAATAGTGAGTGGCCTCATCCGCCAGCGCCGCGCATCCTCACGCCGCACCCCGGCGAGATGTCGCGACTCGCCAATCGGCCCATTCCTGAAATTCAGTCGGACCGCATCGGCGCCGCCCGAGCCTTCGCCAGCGAACGCGCGCTGACGCTGGTGCTGAAAGGCGAAGGCACGGTCGTCGCCTTCTCCGACGGACGCATCTGGATCAACACGACCGGCTCTCCCGCCATGGCGACCGGGGGTACAGGCGACATTCTCACCGGTATGACCGCAGGCCTCGCCGCACAGTTCCCGCACGAACTCGATCGCGCCACCGCTGCCGCCGTCTATCTCCACGGACTCGCCGGAGAACTCGCCGCGCGCCATCTCGGCGAACAGCCGGTCATCGCCACCGATCTGCTGCGTTACCTGCCGGAGGGAATTCGTGCCATCACGAACCTTCGTGACTGACTCGCCCGAAGCTACCGTCGAACTCGGCCGTCAGCTCGCAGCGGAGCTCACGGGCGTCGTCCTGTTGATCGGCAATCTGGGAGCAGGGAAGACCACGCTGACGAAAGGTATTGTGGAAGGGCGCGGTGCGGCGTCCGCGGAGGCCGTATCGAGCCCGACGTTCACGCTCATCCATCAATACGATGGCGAACGGCCGGTCTTTCACATTGATCTCTACCGGCTGGACGAAGTTCGCGAAGTCGAAACTCTGGGCCTTGAAGATCTTTTTCGCGGCAGCGCGCTGGTACTGCTCGAATGGGCCGAACGTTTCCCCTCGCTGCTTCCCGCTCAGCGCACCGAAATCCGCCTGCGAGTTCTCGAAGACGAACGAAGAGAAATTGTGGTCACCGCCGGAACAGAATCAGCGGTATCGAAGCAAAACCAGCGATGACATAGATTCCGCAGAAACAGTACGCAATCGGCATTGCATACGATTGTCCGGAAAATGCGGGCAGCGTCTTTAAAGCCAGGGCAGCCAACAAGACGATAATGCATGTCGGGACGACGGTCACGGCGACGGTCAGAATGGACCGGATCCGAATCAGCGTATAGTCGGACTTGTCAGAACTATTGCCCCAGTTGGTGGATTCCCACTCCGGAATGACGGCGGACTCCCGAAAATGCCGCTTGATGAAGTGATCGATGACGTTCGCGTGGATGCCGAATTCGCCCAGCTTGATATCCAGCAGGACCGCTATCGCAGGCAGCGCGAGAATCGCCGCCCGGATCAATTCCGGACTCTTACCGATGGCGATCTGATTCTGCGCCACTGCGAATGCAATGACAGCGCCGAGCAGGGTGAACTTCTGCAGCCAGATGGTCGATACTTTTTCCCGATAGAGTTTCGACTCGTCGAGAAGAGATTTGTAGAGTTCGTCCTGTAGCGGCATCTTTCAATTCTCTGCCACAAAACAGGCGGTCAGCAGTGCGCTTCGAACGCCCGCACCATCTCCGCCATCACATCATCCCCAGACCGGTCCCAGAGCACGTGATTCATGATCTCGACTTCAATCGGCCCCGAGTAACCCGCCGCATCCACGGCTTCACGGATCCGCCGCAGCTCGATCACGCCTGTTCCCATCATGCTGCGCCCGGCGAATACATCCGGCAGCGGCACAGCCCAATCCGAAACGTGATACGCCAGCACACGCCCCGCGCAACGCTTGATCTTCTCGTACAGATAGGCGTCCCACCAGATGTGAAACGCGTCGAGCGTCACGCCGACGTCAGCCGCATCGAACTTCTCCGCGATATCCATCGCTTCGTCCGTCAGACAGATCACGCTGCGATCCGCGGCGAACATCGGATGCAGCGGCTCAATCGCCAGCTTCACGGCGCGCTCGCGCGCATAGTCCACGACGGCCGCAATCCCGTCGACGACCATTCCGCGCGCCGCATCGATATCGCGATCTGGAGCCGGGCCGCACACGAGCACCAGCACGGACGTTCCCAGCGTCGCCGCCTCATCGATCGCACGGCGGTTGTCATCAATCTGTTCCGCCCGTTCTTTCGCGGTCGGAGCAGGGAAGTAGCCGCCGCGGCAAAGCCCGGAAACGCCAAGCCCCGCATCGCGGATGATCTTCGCGCTCTCCGCGAGACCGGTTTCCGCCACCTTATTCCGCCACGGCCCGATCCACTTCACGTTATGCCGCACGCAGAGATCGACGCACTCGCGCAGCGAAAGCTTGTTTAGCGTGATCTGATTCAGGCTCAGGCGGGGAAGGACGCTCACTTCGTCTTTGCTTCCTTCTTCTGACCCGGGATCTTCAATTCCGGAACATCCATCCACTTCCCGCTCTTCGAAGACTGCAACGCCAGATCGGCGAGTTGCACGCCCTTCGCGCCCTCCAGCAGATCATGCACATACGGCCCGCCCGTCGCCACGTGCCGCAGGAACATCTCCCACTGCACCTTGAACGCATTCTCAAACGTCGTATTGTCCGGCACTGTCTCCCAGCCCGTTGCCCGAAAATCGATCGGATTCGGCACATCCGGATTCCACACCGGCTTCGGTGTATTCACCCGATGCTGCGTCTTGCAGTTACGCAACCCCGCGACCGCGCTCCCGAGCGTTCCATCCACCTGCATCTCGAACAACTCATCGCGATTCACCCGCACCGTCCACGCCGAATTGAACTGCGCCACAATCCCGCCCTCAATCTCCAGGCACGCATACGCCGCATCATCGGCCGTGGCTTTATACGGCTTACCCGCTTCGTCCCACCGCTCCGGAACGTGCGTGACCGAAAGGCAACTCACGCGCTTCACCGGACCGAAGACATGATCGAGGACATACCGCCAGTGGCACAGCATGTCCACCGTGATCCCGCCGCCATCCTCAGTCCGGTAATTCCACGAAGGCCGCTGACCCGGCTGCAAATCTCCCTCAAACACCCAATACCCAAACTCACCGCGAACCGAAAGAATGCGCCCAAAAAATCCGCTCGCAATCAGCCTCTTGAGCTTCATGATGCCCGGCAGGAAGAGCTTATCCTGCACCACGCCGTGCTTCACGCCTTTTTCGTTCGCCAGCCGCGCAAGTTCCAGCGCCTCTTCCACCGTCTCCGAAATCGGCTTTTCGCAATAGACATGTTTGCCCGCATGGATCGCCTTCGTAACGTCCGCCACGCGCCGCTGCGTCGTCTGCGCGTCGAAATAAATCGTATTCTGCGGATCGTCCAGCGCGCTCTGCAGGTTGGTCGTCCAGCGCGTGATCCCGTGGGCGCCGGCCAGGGCGTTGAGCTTGTCCTCATTCCTGCCCACCAGGACCGGGTCCGGCATCAGCGCCGTCCCATCCGGCAGCACAACGCCGCCCTGATTGCGGATCGCCACAATCGATCGCACCAGGTGCTGATTGGTGCCCATGCGTCCCGTGACGCCGTTCATGATGATGCCAATCGGATGTTGTTTCATTTGCCGCTCCTGAAAAGTATCTCACCGCGCCTGTTATTGCCCTCGTCGTCAGTCTTTTCCGAGGGTTGTGGTACCATATTGCTTTCGTTCGGCAGTAATCTCTTCCCTCGCATTTTTAACAACTTACATGAACCTTCGGTCGCTTTTTAGCCTATTTTCATCGGATCTCGCTATTGACCTCGGCACAGCCAACACGCTCGTGTTCGCGAAGGGGAAAGGGATTGTCGTTAATGAACCATCCATCGTCGCCCTCAACAAAACGAACGGCGACGTGGAGGCGGTCGGCAAGGAAGCGAAGGAGATGCTGGGCCGCACTCCGGGCAATATCGTCGCCATCAAACCGATGAAAGATGGCGTCATCGCGGACTTCCGTGTGACCGAGAAGATGTTGAACTACTTCATCCACAAGGCGCACAACCGCAAGATGCTGGTGCATCCGCGCATCGTCATCGGCGTCCCCAGCGAAATCACGCAGGTGGAAAAGCGCGCCGTTATGGATTCGGCATACCGCGCGAAAGCCAGCGAAGTCCACCTGGTGGAACAGGCGATGGTTGCGGCAATTGGCGCCGGTCTGCCCATCACGGAGCCCGGCGGCAACATGGTGGTCGATATCGGCGGCGGCACCACGGATATCGCGGTGATTTCGCTCTCCGGCATCGTCTATTCCCGCTCCGTCCGCGTGGCCGGCAACGAAATGGACGACGCCGTCATGCAGTACATGAAGCGGAAGCACAATCTGCTGATCGGTGAACGTACCGCCGAGCAGATCAAGATGGAAGTCGGCTCCGCCTGGGTGCTGGACCGGCCGCTCACCATGGAAGTCAAGGGGCGCAATCTGATCGAAGGCGTCCCGAAGACTGTCACCATCGACGACAGCGAAGTGCGCGAAGCGCTCTCGGAATGCATCGCGACGATCGTGAACGCCATCCGCGTCGCGCTCGAGCGCACCCCACCCGAACTCAGCGCCGATATCAGCGACCGCGGCATTGTTCTCACCGGCGGCGGCGCGCTGATCAAGAACCTCGACGTCCGCATTCGCGAAGAAACGGGCCTGCCGGTTTCCATCGCCGACGACGCGCTTGCCTCGGTCGTGCTCGGCACCGGAAAAATGCTGAGCGATTTCAAGCTCCTGCGGCGCATTTCCATTGATCAATAGAGATCGATCAGCAACGATCGGCCAGTAGTAATAAGCGGGCAAAAGAGAGACAATCGGTAGCGGGGACCCGCTCAATCGCCATGGAATCGCTCCTGCATCGGTACCGGAACATCACCGTACTGTTTGTCGCGATTCTGGCCCAGATCGGCGCCATTGCGTGGCAGGTTCGGAATGACAACGACGTGCCGCTGCTGCGTATCTGGGCGGTAAGCGCGGTGACGCCCGTTGCTACGGTGATCGAAAATCTTCGCTCCGGCGTCTTCGGCGTCGTTACAGATATCTTCAGCGCTCATAACCGCGAGGAAAGCCGGGCGGTCCGGCAGGAGCGCGACCGTCTCCGCCTCGAAAATCAGCTTTTGAAGAATGAGCTGGCCGAAGCCCAAAAAGTCGGCACACTTGCCGGTTTCAAGGCCCATTCGCCGTCGCGGATGATCGGCGCGCGCGTCATCGGAACCACCACCGGCATGAGCACACATTCGGTGTTGATCGATGTCGGCTCGCATTCCGGTGTTCGCAAGGGTATGGCGGTGGTCACTCCGGATGGCATCGTCGGCAAGGTTCTCGAAGTTTACAATCTCGCGAGTCAGGTGCTCTCCGTCACCGATCCTGGCTTCGCCGCCGCCGTGGAATCCCAGAAGAATCACACGCGCGGGGTGGTCAAAGGGCAGGGGAGCGGGAACGAAAAGGTCGAGTACGTTCCCGGTGGACAGAAAGTTGAAAAGGGCGAAGTGTTTTTTACTTCCGGCGAGGACCGCATATTTCCACGGGGTATGCCGGTCGGCCGCGTTACCAGCGTGGAAGACGGCCCGACTTTTCAGAATATTTATCTACAGGCATTCGCCGCCGAAGCGGTCCCGGAAGAAGTTTTTGTCATTGTCGATCCAGTGCACGGGGAAATTCCGGATGCACCCCCATCCGATAGTCCCGTGTTCCTCGCGCCGGACGTCTCCGGTCCGGCGGGCGCCAGCGGCGGCACGGGTCCGCAGACGCCGACCACTATTGGTACGCAGGCCGATAAGATTGTGGATCAATACCGCCAGATCGGCGCCGCACAGAATCACGTTTATGGCGAAGGGAGCGCCCCGAATTTCAATATCAAGGTGCCTGGCGTGAATACGCCGGGCGCGCCCATGGGAGCCAGTGGTTTCCGTGGTTCCACCGGGACGACCGGAGCACTGCCATCGCGGGCGTACAGCGCTACCGGAGTTCGCGGCTACAGCGGCAGAGTCACGCGCCCTGCAAGCGGCGGCTATAGCGGTGGCGTCGCACGCTCCGCAAGCGGAGGCATAACACCGCGCTGATGGGTTCGTACGCCGGCCGTATTCTTGTTGACGATGCCCGCCAGGTGCGGCGTGCGCGCTATCCCGTCTGGGTTTTCTTCGTAGTGCCGCTGGTGGCGCTGCTCATCCAGATTTACCTGCCGCTGTTCCAGACGCTTCGCTTCATGGCGAAGATCGATCTGCCGCTGCTCGTCACCATCTACTTCGCGCTGATGCGCCGGTCACAGATTCGCGGCCTCACTATCGGGCTGATTCTGGGAGTTGCGCAGGATTCGTTTTCGCGTTTCTACATCGGCATGTACGGGCTCTGCAAAACGATGGTCGGATACTTCTCCGCGTCCGTCGGCTTGCAGTTTGATGTCGAACACCCATTTGTGCGGATGCTGCTCTGTCTGGTTTTTTATTTCTTCCACCAGTTTCTGTACTGGGTGCTGCAGCGGGCTGTGCTCGACCAGGCCGTTGCCTTTGATTTTTTGGGCGAAGGAATTCTGGCTATGGTGCACGCCCTGATCGGCGTGGCGATGTTCCATTTCCTGGACAAGCTGCGCGTTGCGGAGTAGCTGCTACCAGTCGGTCGGCTTGTAATCCTTCAGAAACTGTCCCCAAATGTGCCTGCCGGTATTGATGCCGTCGATGATGGGGTCCACAATGCGGGCCGCGCCGTCCACGATGTCGAGCGGGGGATGAAAGCGCTGGTCCGCCGTCTTCTTCACGGCGATCTCCACGGGGTCTTCGTCCGTCACCCAGCCGGTATCCACGGCATTCATGTGAATGCCGCAGCCGTGATAATCCGCCGCCGCCGTGCGCGTCATCATGTTGAGCGACGCCTTGGCCATGTTCGTATGCGGATGCCGGGTGGTCTTCGACTTCCGGTAGAACTGTCCCTCCACGGCTGACACGTTTACGATGTGCTTATCGCGTTCCGGGGTCCGCATCATCAGCGGCTTTAAGCGCGCGTTGAGGATGAACGGCGCGATCGCGTTGATCAGATGCACTTCCAGTAGCTCGACCGCCGGGACTTCGTCCATCAACAGCCGCCAGGAGTTGCGACCGCGCAGATCCACCTGCTGGAGATCCTGATCGAGCTGGCCCGCGGGGAAGAGCTCCTGTCCGCCTGCGAAGTCTTCCGGCAGCAGCGGCACCTGTGAGAGCTCAGCTGCGCGGGCGATACCATCCTGCACCGCCAGCGCCTCGCCGCCGGCGACTTCTCCCAGAAGCTGCTGCGCCGATTCCGGCATATGCCCAATGGCCGCCCGTTCGCCGTCCATCATGTGCGCGTAAAACTCCGGCGGACGGCGCACCGTTTGGCACGCATTGTTCACGATGAAATCCAGCCGCGGCAGGGTCGCAGTCAGATGCCGGGCGAGTGCGTCCACACTGGGCGTATGACGCAGATCGAGGCCGAAGATCTTCAGCCGGTGTCCCCATTCCGCGAAATCGGCTTCTTTCGCGTAACGCATGGCGGAGTCGCGGGGAAAGCGGGTGGTCACGATGAGGGTTGCGCCGCACCGCAGGAGTTTGATCCCGGCCTGATAGCCGATTTTCACCCGTCCGCCGGTCAGCAGCGCGACGCGGCCATGCAGGTCGGCCAGTTCCGAACGTTTGGCGAAGTTGAAGGCCGCGCATTCCGGACACATCTGATCGTAGAAATGATGAATTTCGGAATAATGCTGTTTGCAGATGTAGCAGTGGTGCGCTTCAGGCGCGCCAGTGTCGCGGGCTTCCGCCTGCTCTTCCTCGGGCGGCGGGAAATAGTTCGGAGTTGTGAAAACGGGCTTGCGCCGAAGGGCGCGAATCCCGGTCTCATGGAGAACTGAGTCAACGCGTTCCAGCCGCTTCGCCGAGCGCTCCCGTTCGGCCGCCTTCAGCATGGCGCGCCGGGCGTTGGGATCGGGGTTATAGAGTTGCGCAATCGCTTTGTGGAACCGCTCGCGTTCTTCGGGGGAAAACTGCTGCAGGCGGTCGTGATCCGCCGCCAGGCATTCGAGAAGTTCCAGCGCGGCAACAGCGTTGGAAGTCAATTCAGGCAATCACCTTATTATCGCGTTACCAGTATTGCCACGCGCCGCCAAACAGTACCATCGCCGCCAGGAGGGCATTGGTGACCGCGTGCGCCAGGATGGAATCCGCAATTCGCCCCCTCCGCACATAGACCAAAGCGTAGATCAGGCCCGCCGCCACGCCCGCGATCCACCTCCCGCCGTGCAGCACCCCAAAAACCACGGACGACACAATCAGCGCCGGCCAGGAGAACGCGGTGGGCGGCAGTTTGTCGAAATCCTTCGACATGATCTGGCGGATCAGATACCCGCGAAACGCCAGTTCTTCCGCGATCGGCACCGTGACGATAGCGGCCAGTGCGCGCAGACTGATCCAGAAAATTCGCAGCCCCGGTGAAGCGTCGCGCAGTTGTTTCGGCATTGCCGTTACCGGTGCGCCGCTCGCGAAATCCACACCGGCCCACAACGCCAGAACCAGCACCCCTGCTCCGATACCAAACCACAACCCGCCGCCTGGCGAAAAGCGCCAGTCGATCCCGCGATACGACCGCCGGTAGAACCAGAAAACCGCCAGCGGGGCAACCAGACGCAGCGGATACGCCCATTCGAAATCCGAGGACATCGCGCGCGCGGCCATGCTGGCCGCCAGAATCGCAAGAAACGGGACCAGATACGCTTCCGTCGTGCTGCGGGCCGGTTTCTTCACGCGGGGCCGCTTCGAAAACCACGACATCCGCTGCGCGGCCACGCAAAGCCCCAGCGCGACGAAGTTGAACGAGATCCATCCCGCCTGCGAGTGGAAGCCTTTGACCGCGATGTCCTCGGCGCCCGCGACTCCGATCAGAATGAGAGCCGTAATCCGCACTGCGTTCAGGAAAAACAGAATCACCGCTCCCACCGGCAGCAGGAGAAGCGCCTGCGGAAAACGGCATTCTTTCCGGAACAGAATCAGCCACAATCCGCCGACCAGCAGAAGCAGCAGGATCCCCTCCAGCCCGGAGCATTCCGGCGCGATGATAATCCCAAAGGCGCCCTTGCCCAGCGCGAGCCGGTCCGGATACACGTCGAGCGTGGTGATCGGCCGCGCCAGAATCTGGACGATCTGGAAGGTGATCTTCGAAAGCGGCAACCAAAGCCTTTGGACCAGCCCCTGTCCCAGAATGACCGCCCCTGCGGCGCCGGCGCCGTAAGCCCAGATTTCTCCCGGGATGGCAAGAAGCTGCTTCCAGAGCGCTGCCGGAATCAGCCACAGCCCCGCGGAGACGGCTGCAACCGCTGCCGACAGGAGCGTGGTGGCGACCAGGAGATCGGGGAAACCGGAATGCCCGCCATAAAGCAGAAGACCGATCCAGCCGCAAATGGCCGCGGCGGCAACATGAACTACGAAGGCGAGCCAGTGCAGAGGCGGGAAGCCGACGCTCCGCGAGAGTGCGGTCAATCGATCACGGCGGTCAAGAAAAGAAAAGGTGCCTGCGATCGCCAGAAAGAGAAGGAGGAATCGGGTACCCCGGGAGGCCCCGGCGGCAAGAAGGTGGGTAAGAAATCCGGGCTGTCTGGTAAGCGTCGCCCCGTCGAAGGCCAAGGAGGCCCAGCCTAACTCTGCCGTCAGGATAACGGCAAGCAGGCCGATCCGGGGTAAAAGCCCGGCATGGGCGAAGCGCTGCGATAGAGTCCGCAAAGAATTACTGTAGCGGAGCGTCCACTATCGCAGGCCGCGCCAGATAAGGAAATTTACTTGCGGTAACGTGAACGGAGGACCATCACCGCGCCAGACAGCAGCGTGAGCGCGCCCAACCCGCTGTTCACATCAATCTCGGGACCCGGAGTGAACGCCCCAAAAGCGGCCCCCGAAACCGCAGCTCCGATCAGCAACATTGCAATGAGTTTAGTCATTTGTTTTTTACCTGCCTCGTGTGAAGCATAACACGTAAGGCGGGGATTCTGTCCTTATGCGAAGTACCAATTTGCCTCTGTAGTACCACGTAGAAGTACTGTAGCTGCATAGGATTAAGGGTTAGATAAGCGTTCCGGCCGCGAGGCTCCGGCGGAAGGTTTGCAACAGCCGTCTCTGAAGGTTCGCGTCCGAATCCAACTCAGAATTCGCTGCTCGGCGCGACCTTGCAAATCGTGGACGCGTTGCGATGAGACCGCTTTAAGCTATTACGGGTGGGAAATTGGTCGGGGCGAGAGGATTCGAACCTCCGGCCTCCTGGACCCGAACCAGGCGCTCTACCAAGCTGAGCCACGCCCCGACTAAGAAACCAGTTTAGCAACTCATGGTTGCTG